>NZ_JAGWDG010000005.1:0-239083 GCF_020658095.1 Clostridioides sp. ZZV14-6009 | reverse complement strand
TGGCTCGTTGGTCAAGAGGTTAAGACACCGCCCTTTCACGGCGGTAACAGGGGTTCAATTCCCCTACGAGTCACCAAAAAAACAATTAAATAAGCGGGTGTAGCTCAATGGTAGAGTTCTGGCCTTCCAAGCCAGCTGTGAGGGTTCGATCCCCTTCACCCGCTCCAAAAAAATGGGATCATAGCTCAGCTGGGAGAGCACCTGCCTTACAAGCAGGGGGTCGCAGGTTCGAGCCCTGCTGGTCCCACCATTTGCGGCCTGGTAGTTCAGTTGGTTAGAATGCCAGCCTGTCACGCTGGAGGTCGAGGGTTCGAACCCCTTCCAGGTCGCCAAATTAAATAAGCGGGAATAGTTCAGTGGTAGAGCGCAACCTTGCCAAGGTTGAAGTCGCGAGTTCGAATCTCGTTTCCCGCTCCATAATAATTTGGGTGCATAGCTCAGCTGGATAGAGCAACGCCCTTCTAAGGCGTGTGTCCGGGGTTCGAATCCCTGTGCGCTCATTAAGAAAAGTTTACTATATTTATAGTAAACTTTTATATTGTTTAAAAAGACACAGGATACATGCATGTCACCTGTGTCTTTTTCTTTATAATTATATAAGAGTTACATTATATTCATTAATATTGTAATCATATTAATGGTAATGTATAATAGTCTACAAGAAGTTTATAGAAAGATTTATTGCATAGACTTAATTATTAGTAAATAGGCTCATATACATTATACTGTATACTTTATAGTACTGAGACATTAGAATACTATTTAAATTCATAAATTAATTTCTTATACTGAAAAAGAACGATGAAATATATTATGAAATACTAGATATTCTAAATACTTGATAATATGGTGTTTGTAGATTGTATTAAATGAATTGTTATATTTATAAGTAATATATGTATGACTTTGAAAATAGATAAGCTGTTTTAATTATTTTAATTATAAAAGATAATTTCTAGAAAAGATACATAATAAGATATTAATAGAAGTTGATATAAATTATTTATAAAGGAAATTATTGGTATAATATAAAAATAATATTACTAATATAATATTAATAAAAATAATGTTACAATTTTATATAATTAATAAATAGATTATTAAATTTATTGTAGTGAAAATATATTGAAAGATAATATGTATTTTGAAATAGATTTTATAGTATAAAATTGCATCAAGGCGCGAGTACTATTTTGTATTCGCGCCTTGATGATTTGAATTATTTAAACTAGATTTAACTTTAATAGAAAATATATATTTGATTAGCAATGTTTTTAATGTATTTAGAGATTATTTAACAATCTCAATCTATAAAAATAGAATTATTTACACAAAAGTTAAATAGTTTGTATAGAGTTAGATTTATATAGTATAATACATAGTGTAAATAATTAAGAAGTTATCGAACAGGAGGATAAAACTGTGTTAGATATAAATTCTTTTTTAAATGAATTTTTTAATATAATATTAAGAATGAGTATATATGATTTAATTGACATATCCATAGTAGCATATATTTTTTACAAAATATTTATGTTTATAAAAGACACAAGAGCAGAACAAGTATTTAAAGGTATAATATTTCTTTTGCTAGCAACTCAACTTAGTAACACTTTTAAATTGCATACCGTTTATTGGATATCTCTTAAGGCGCTGGATTACGGAGTTATAGCAGCTCTTATAATTTTTCAGCCAGAATTTAGAGCAGGGCTTGAACATATAGGAAGAGCGAAGTTTAATTTATTTGGAAAAAATGTAAATACTTCAGAAGAAACTCTTAATAGAACTATAGAAGAGATTGTAGAAGCTTTATATTCACTTTCTAGACAAAAAATAGGAGCTCTTATCATAATGGAGAGAGAAACCAGAATAAGTGATATAATAAATACAGGAACTATAATTGATGCCGAAATTTCTAGGCAATTATTGATAAATATATTTATACCAAATACACCATTACATGATGGAGCTGTTGTAATTAGGGACTCTAAGGTAAAGGCGGCTGCATGTTTCTTGCCGTTAACAGAGAGTAAGGATTTAAGCAAAGATTTAGGTACTAGACATAGAGCTGGAATAGGTGTAAGTGAAGTCTCTGACTGTATAACGCTGATTGTATCAGAGGAAACTGGAGGCGTATCAATTGCTAAAGCTGGTAAGTTATATAGAGATATTTCTAGAGAAAGAATGATGAATATATTACGTAGTAATCTAAAAACGAATACAGAAACAAGAAGTTTTTTCAAAGGTGGTATATTTAAATGATAAATAGACTAAAAAATAATACCAAAATAAAAATAATATCATTTTTAAGTGCAATTGCTTTATGGATGTATGTTATGGCTGTAGTTGACCCTGAAGAAACTAGAGGGTTTGAAGATATACCTGTATCTATAAGTAATATGAGTGATTTAAATGATAAAAATCTTGTTATATATCCAGACGAAAAATTAACAGCAGATGTGTATATAAAAGGTAGTTTATCAAAGGTACAAAAAGTTAAAAAAGAGGATATACATGTATATGGAACTGTTGAAGACCCAATACAAGGTAAGAAGGAAGTATATTTAAAAGCAAATATTCCTCAAGGTGTTACTTTAGAATTTAAGCATGACGTTTTAATAGTAAATCTTGAGAAAAATATAAAAGAAAAAAGAGATATAAAGGTAGAAGTAAGTGGGAATTCAAAAAGAAATATAGATAATATTGAATTAAGTAAAAATTATGTCGATATATCGGGTCCGATGAGTTTAGTTAAAGAAGTTAAAAGTGTAAGAGCTAATCTAAATGTCGGCAATGAGACAGAAGATTTCTCTAAAAAATTGGATTTAATACCTTTAAATAGTGATGGAACTAAGGTTGAAGGTGTGACATTAAGTTCAAGTTCTGTAACAGCAAGTGTAGAATTATTAAAAGAAAAAACTGTACCAATAAGAGTAGATTTAAAGGATAATAATCAAGATAATAATACATTGAAAAATTATAAATTAAGTAAAGATGAAGTTACAATAAAAGGTAAAAAAGAAAATATAGACAAAATAAATTATATTAAGACAAAACCTATTGATTTAGTTGATTTAGCTAATGGAGAAGAAAAAGAAGTGAGTCTAGAGATTCCAGAAGGAATAACTATTGATGATACCTCTATAACTATAAAGCTAAATGAAACAAAACAATTAAGCGCTGAGTTTGTATATAGTCCAGAAGATATTATGTTAAGAAATATTCCAGCAAATATGGACAATCCAAGTATAATTTCTACTGGAGATATTCAAGTTGTTGTAGAGTCAGCAGAAGATTTAAGTAAGCTAAATAAAAAAGATATTTCGTTATATATCGATTTATCAGAAGCACCTGCTGAAAATGGTAAATATAAAATAAAATATGAAACAACATATCAATTTAAAAAAATAAATATAGAACCTAATATTGTTGAAGTGGAATGAACAAATATTTTGAATATTTAGTTGTTACAAGATGCGACAAAAAAATCTATAAAATTAAGTTTGTTAATTTTATGTTTTTGTTGCATCTTGTTTATTTTAGTTATATTATAAAATAAGGACAATGAGATATTTGTTAAATCTAAAAAGTGTTAGATATATGAAAAAAGACTGATAAATAGATTTAAATAAATATTTTTGAATTAAATATTTCAATTATCCCTAGGAAAACGTTGCTGAACGAGTTATAATTTAATTGAGATATAAAAGTTCTATTTCAAAAAATTCAAGATGAGGTGGAAATGCATGAGAAGTTTTGAAGAAGTAATTAAGTTTGCAAAGGAAAGAGGACCTAAAACTATATCAGTAGCATGTTGTCAAGATAAAGAAGTTTTAATGGCAGTTGAAATGGCTAGAAAAGAAAAAATAGCAAATGCCATTTTAATAGGTGATATAGAGAAGACTAAAGAAATTGCAAAAAGCATAGACATGGATATCGAAAATTATGAAGTAATAGATATAAAAGATTTAGCAGAAGCATCTCTAAAATCTGTTGAATTAGTTTCACAAGGAAAAGCCGATATGGTAATGAAAGGCTTAGTAGACACATCAATAATACTAAAAGCAGTTTTAAACAAAGAAGTAGGTCTTAGAACTGGTAATGTATTAAGCCACGTAGCAGTATTTGATGTAGAGGGGTATGACAGATTATTTTTCGTAACTGATGCAGCTATGAACTTAGCTCCTGATACAAATACTAAAAAGCAAATCATAGAAAATGCTTGCACAGTAGCACATTCATTAGATATAAGTGAACCAAAAGTTGCTGCAATATGCGCAAAAGAAAAAGTAAATCCAAAAATGAAAGATACAGTTGAAGCTAAAGAACTTGAAGAAATGTATGAAAGAGGAGAAATCAAAGGTTGTATGGTTGGTGGACCTTTTGCAATAGATAATGCAGTGTCTTTAGAAGCAGCTAAACATAAAGGTATAGATCATCCTGTAGCAGGAAGAGCTGATATATTATTGGCTCCAGACATCGAAGGTGGTAATATATTATATAAAGCTTTAGTATTTTTCTCAAAATCAAAAAATGCAGGAGTTATAGTTGGAGCTAAAGCACCAATAATATTAACTTCTAGAGCAGATAGTGAAGAAACTAAACTAAACTCAATAGCTTTGGGCGTTTTAATGGCAGCAAAGGCTTAAATTTAAGGGGGAAATAGGCAAATGAGCAAAATATTTAAAATCTTAACAATAAATCCTGGTTCGACATCAACTAAAATAGCTGTATTTGATAATGAGGATTTAGTATTTGAAAAAACACTAAGACACTCTTCTGAAGAAATAGGAAAATATGAGAAAGTTTCAGACCAATTTGAATTTCGTAAACAAGTAATAGAAGAAGCATTAAAAGAAGGTGGAGTAAAAACATCTGACTTAGATGCTGTAGTAGGTAGAGGTGGTCTTCTTAAGCCTATAAAAGGTGGAACTTACTCAGTAAGTGACATTATGATAGAAGATTTAAAAGTAGGAGTTTTAGGAGAACATGCTTCAAATTTAGGTGGTATAATAGCAAAACAAATAGGTGATGAAGTTAATGTTCCTTCATACATAGTAGACCCAGTTGTTGTGGACGAACTAGAAGAGGTTGCTAGAATTTCTGGTATGCCTGAAATAAGTAGAGCAAGTGTAGTACATGCTTTAAATCAAAAGGCAATAGCAAGAAGATATGCTAAAGAGATAAACACAAAATATGAAGATATAAATCTTATAGTTGCACATATGGGTGGAGGAGTTTCTGTTGGAGCTCATAAAAATGGTAGAATAGTAGATGTTGCAAACGCATTAGATGGAGAAGGACCTTTCTCTCCAGAAAGAAGTGGTGGATTACCAGTAGGAGCATTAGTAAAAATGTGCTTCAGTGGAGAATATACTCAAGATGAAATTAAAAAGAAAATAAAAGGTAATGGTGGATTAGTTGCATACTTAAATACTAATGATGCTAGAGAAGTTGAAGAAAGAATTGAAGCTGGTGATGAAAAAGCTAAATTAGTATATGAAGCTATGGCATATCAAATCTCTAAAGAAATAGGAGCTAATGCTGCAGTTCTTAAGGGAGATGTAAAAGCAATATTATTAACTGGTGGAATCGCATATTCAAAAATGTTTACAGATATGATTGCAGATGGAGTTAAATTTATAGCAGATGTAAAAGTTTATCCAGGTGAAGATGAAATGATTGCATTAGCTCAAGGTGGACTTAGAGTTTTAACTGGTGAAGAAGAGGCTCAAGTTTATGATAACTAATGATAAAAGAATAAGAATCATAACAGGTCACTATGGAAGTGGTAAAAGTGAATTTGCGATGAACTATGTTGTTAAATTAAGAGAGATGGTTTCTGGCAAAGTTGCTATAGCCGATTTGGATGTGGTAAATGTATACTTTAGAACTAGAGAAAAGAAAGAGCTAATGAAATCTTTAGGTATACAACCAATAGATAGTTCAATTAATGCTCCAACATTAGATTTACCAGCAGTATCAGCAGAAGTAATGTCACCTATGGTTGACCATTCATACAATTCTGTTATAGACTTAGGTGGAGATAATGTAGGTGCTAGAGTTATAGGAAGATTTAGTCATTTATTAAAAGAAGGCGACTATGACATGCTTTTTGTAATAAATGCAAATAGGGAGAAAACTCAAACTTCTGAAGAAGTTATCCAATATATAAAGGAAATAGAGAAATCTTCTAAACTAAAGGTAACAGGTCTAATTAATAATACTCATCTTATTAGGTTTACTACTATTGATGATGTTTTAAGAGGTCAAAAAGTTGCAGAAGAAGTTTCTAAGGAATGTAATATACCAATAAGATATGTTGCATGCTTAGAAAATCTTGTTGAACAATTACCAAAAGATTTAGAGGGAGAAATTTTTCCGATAAAATTATATATGAGAGAAGACTGGATGTAGTTTGAGCTCAAATATATAGAAAGTTTAAGGAGGCTTAGGTAAATGGCTAAAGGAAAAGTATCTTTTAATCAAGAACGTTGTAAAGGTTGTGGATTATGTGTTGAAGCATGTCCAGTAAAAATCATACAATTAGACTCAAACACAATAAACAAAAAAGGGTATAACCCAGCAACTGTTTCTGAAATGGAAAAATGCATAGGATGTGCAAGTTGTGCAACTATGTGTCCAGATGTAGTTATAACAGTAGAAAGAGATTAATTTAAATTAATATTTAAGGGGGAATTTTAATGGCTAAGATACTTATGAAAGGTAACGAAGCATTTGGAAAAGCAGCTATAGAAGCTGGTTGCAAATATTTCTTCGGTTACCCAATAACTCCACAAAGTGAATTACCAGAATATTTATCAAGAGAGTTACCTAAAATAGGTGGAGCGTTCGTTCAAGCTGAATCAGAAGTTTCTGCGATAAACATGGTTTATGGTGGAGCAGGTGCAGGAGCAAGAGTTATGACTTCTTCATCTTCACCAGGCGTTGCTTTAAAACAAGAAGGTATAACATATGCAGTAGGAGCAGAAGTTCCTTGTGTTGTACTTAACGTAATGAGAGGTGGTCCAGGACTTGGAAGTATACAACCTTCACAAGCTGACTACTTTATGTCTACAAGAGGTGGAGGAAACGGAGACTACAGAACTCCAGTATTCGCACCAGCTACAGTTCAAGAAGCTGTTGATATGATAATGGAAGCTTTTGATGTTGCAGATTACTACAGATCACCTGTTATGGTAGTTGCAGATGGTATGATAGGTCAAATGATGGAGCCAGTTGAATTCAAAGCTCCTGAAAAGAAGAGAGAATTGCCTCCTAAAGATTGGGCAACTGTTGGAACTAAAGGAAAAAGAGTACCTAATGTAATAAACTCTTTATACTTAGAGCCAGAAGTATTAGAAGATCACTGTTGGCACTTAGAAGCTAAATTCAATGAAATGGAAAAAAATGAAGTACAATATGAAATGTACAAAACAGAAGACGCTGAATTTATATTTGCAGCTTATGGAACTACTTCAAGAATAGTGAAAAGTGCAATTGATATATTAAGAGAAGAAGGAATAAAAGCAGGTCTTATAAGACCTAAAGTATTATGGCCATTCCCATTTGAAGCATTTGACCAAATCCCTAGTGCTAGAAACATATTAACTGTTGAAATGAGTATGGGACAAATGGTGGAAGATGTAAAAATGGCAGTAGAAGGTAAATTACCAGTTTACTTCCATGGAAGACCAGGAGGAATGACTCCAACACCAGCAGAAATAGTTGAAAAAGCTAAAAAAATTATTGCCGGAGAATTGGTTGCAGGAGGTGCTAGATAATGGCTGTTGTATTTAAAAAAACTCAAGGGTTACAAGATACTCAAACTCACTACTGTCCAGGATGTACACATGGTATAATCCATAGATTAGTTGGTGAAGTATTAGAAGAATTAGGAGTATTAGGTGATGCTGTAGGTGTTGTTCCAGTTGGATGTTCAGTTTTAGGATATAAATATTTTAACTGTGATACTCAAGAAGCAGCTCATGGTAGAGCACCAGCTGCTGCTACAGGAATAAAAAGAGTTCATCCTGAAAACACAGTATTCACTTATCAAGGTGATGGAGACTTAGCTTCAATCGGTACTGCTGAAATAGTTCATGCAGCTGCTAGAGGAGAAAAAATAACTACTATATTTGTAAACAATACAACATATGGTATGACTGGTGGACAAATGGCTCCAACTACATTAGTTGGACAAAGAGCTACTACTGCTCAATCAGGAAGAAATGCTGAAACTCAAGGTTATCCAATAAGAGTAAGTGAAATGTTAGCTACATTAACAGGAGCTGTATTCGTAGAAAGAGTAGCAGTTGATACTCCAGCTCATGTTAGACAAGCTAAAAAAGCTATAAAGAAAGCATTCCAAGTTCAACAAGCAGGATTAGGATTTGGAATAGTAGAAGTATTATCTACTTGTCCTACAAACTGGGGACTAGCTCCAAATGATGCTTTACAATGGTTAAGAGACAATATGATACCATACTATCCATTAGGAAATTTCAAAAATGTTGAAGTTGAGGAGGTGAAGTAAATGTCTACAGCTAGAGTAATATGTGCAGGCTTCGGAGGCCAAGGTGTTATGTCTATGGGACAATTACTTACTTATGCAGGAATGTTAGAAGGAAAAGAAGTTTCTTGGTTACCATCTTATGGACCAGAAATGCGTGGAGGTACAGCAAACTGTGCAGTAACTGTATCTAGTGAACCTGTTGGTTCTCCACTTATAACAGATGATGCAACTGCAGCTATATTATTAAATATACCAGCATTTGAAAAATTTAAAGACGATGTTGTACCTGGTGGAAAAATAATAGTAAACAGTTCTTTAATAAAAGAAAAAGTTGAAAGAACAGATGTAGATGTTTATTATATCCCAGCAAATGAATTAGCTGTTGAATTAGGTAATGATAAAGTTGCTAATATGATAATGCTAGGAGCTTACTTAAAAGTAGCTGATACAGTGGATATAGAATCTGTATTAGAAGCATTTAAAAAAGTTTTTGGACCTAGAAAAGAAAAATTTGTTCCATTAAACAGAGAAGCTTTACAAAAAGGTATGGATTCTGCATGTTGTGGAGCAACTAACTAATAAAGAAAAAAGATGTCAAAAAAAAGACAATAGAATTATTTCTATTGTCTTTTTTGCTGAGAAGTATTAAAATATTTTTATGACTGAAATTAAGAATATAATAGTATTTTATGAATTATAAAAATATAATACAAATTACAAGCTTTTCAATTATGAAAGGAGAATATTTAGTGAGAAAGTATTTTGGAACAGATGGAGTTAGAGGCATAGCAAATACAGAATTAAAATGTGATTTAGCATATAGACTTGGTAGAGCTGGTGGATTTGTTTTAGCTCAAGGAGACCATAGAGTAAAAGTAGTAGTAGGTAAAGATACTAGAATATCTGGAGATATGTTGGAGGCATCTTTAATAGCAGGTCTTATGTCTGTTGGATGTGATGTTATTACTGTTGGAATAATACCAACCCCTGCAGTTGCATATTTAACTAGAAAATATGGTGCTGATTGTGGTGTGGTTATATCTGCATCTCATAATCCTGTTGAATATAATGGAATTAAATTCTTTAATAAAAATGGATATAAATTGGATGATGAAATAGAGTTAAAGATAGAAGAATATATAGATGATATAGATAAAGTAGATTGTATGCCAGTTGGTGAAAATGTAGGACGAAGATTACATGAGCATTATGCACAAAGAGACTATGTAGATTATTTAAAATCAATAATTAACACTGATTTTAGAGGATTAAAGGTGGTTTTGGACTGTGCTAATGGTGCATCGTATAAAGTAGCACCAATAGTATTTGATGAATTAGGAGCAAGTGTAATTTCAATAAATAGTTCACCAGATGGAAACAATATAAATTATAAATGTGGCTCTACACATCCAGAACAACTTCAAAAGGCTGTTTTGGAACATAATGCTGACTTAGGTCTTGCATATGATGGAGATGCTGATAGATTAATTGCAGTAAATGAAGAGGGTCAAATTGTTGATGGAGACCATATAATGATATTGAGTGCTTTAAATTTAAAGAAAAATAATAAATTAGCACAAGATACTTTAGTAGTTACAGTTATGAGTAATATAGGATTAACAATAGCTGCAAAAGAAAATGGAATAAAATTATCTACTACAGCAGTTGGAGATAGATATGTTTTAGAAGATATGGTTAAAAATGGATATAATCTTGGTGGAGAGCAATCTGGACATATGATATTCTTAGATTACAATACTACAGGAGATGGAGTTCTTAGTTCTTTAATACTTGCAAATATAATACTGCAAGAAAAGAAACCTTTATCAGAACTTGCATCAATAATGAGTCAATATCCACAAGTATTAGTGAATGCAACAATAAAAAATGAAAATAAAACCAAATATATGGAATATCCAGAAATAAAAACTGAAATAGAAAGAATAGAATCTATTTTAGATGGAAATGGTAGAGTCTTAATAAGACCATCAGGAACTGAACCATTGGTTAGAGTTATGTTAGAGGGTAAAGAGGAAGGTCAAATAAAAGAATTAGCAACAAATTTAGCTAATCTTATACAAGAAAAATTATCGTAATTTATAAGGGTATTCTCAGATATAAACCCTGAGGACACCTTTCTAAGCGCCAGAACTTAGTTATAGACACAAGAATTAAGTATTATTGGAACTAAGTTGACGAGGTCAGAGTTAATCGAATTGTCGGCGGATGCTCTGCGGTGTGTTTACCATCGAAAGACTTCTTTAAATAATAGGAGTAATCCTATGGACAAAGGGAAGCCAAAGTAAACTTATATGACCTAACTCTTAAAATATATAAATAATATTTTTAGGAGGACACAAATAATGTGTGGAATAGTTGGATATTTAGGAAGTAGAAAGGCAGCAGAAGTTATCGTAGAGGGGCTTTCTAAGTTAGAGTACAGAGGTTATGACTCAGCAGGAGTAGCAGTTAATGGTTCTAATTGTGATGAACTTAATATTAGAAAGTTTAAAGGTAGACTTTCTGTGCTTGCAGAAGATTTAGAAAAAAATCCTATTGATGGAAATTTGGGAATAGGACATACAAGATGGGCAACTCATGGAGAACCATCTGATGTAAACTCACATCCTCATTTTAATCAAGCTAAAACAATAGCAGTTGTTCATAATGGGATAATAGAAAATTATATGGAAATCAAAGAAGAATTAATTTCTGAAGGTGTTAAATTTGAATCTCAAACAGATACAGAAGTAATAGCACATTTAGTAGATAAATACTATGAAGGTAACTTGTTAGACGCTGTATATAAAACTATATCAAAATTAAGAGGAGCTTATGCATTAGGTGTTATATGTAAAGATCATGGAAATGAATTAGTTGCAGTAAGAAAAGATAGTCCTCTTGTAGTCGGTGTGGGTGAAGGCGAAAACTTTATAGCATCAGATATACCTGCTTTATTAAAATATACTAGAGATGTTTATTTCTTAGACAATGGAGAGATAGTTCACCTAAAAGATGAAAATGTAACAATTTATGATTCTAATAGAAATCTTGTAGAAAAAGAAGTATTCCATGTAACATGGGATGTAGAAGCTGCATCTAAAGGTGGATATGATTACTTTATGTCAAAAGAAATACATGAGCAACCAACAGGAGTTAGAGAGACTCTAGAAAGAAGACTTGATGATAATGGAAATATAATTTTAGATAGTATAAATATTTCTAAAGAAGATTTAGATAAAATAAATAAAGTTTATATAGTAGCTTGTGGAACAGCATATAATGCTGGATTACTTGGTAAGTATGCTATAGAAAAATTTGTAAATATACCAGTAATAACTGATATAGCATCAGAATTTAGATATAGTGACCCATTTGTAGATGAAAACTCATTAGTAATATTAGTTAGCCAATCTGGTGAAACAGCAGACACTTTAGCAGTATTAAGAGATTCAAAAGCTAAAGGAGCAAGAATACTTTCAATAACTAATGTTGTAGGTTCATCTATAGCAAGAGAATCAGATGATGTTTTCTATACTTGGGCAGGACCTGAAGTAGCAGTTGCATCAACTAAGGCATATACAACTCAAATAACTTCTTTATATATGATAGCTTTAGATTTTGCTATTAAAAAAGGAACAATAACTAGAGAATTTTATGATAGTATGATTTCTAAGATGAAAGAAATACCATCAAAAATACAAGAAATATTAGACAATGAGGAATATATAAAAGAAGTTGCTAAAACAGTTGTTAGCTCTGACCATGCTTTCTATTTAGGAAGAGGTATAGATTATAGTTTAGCAATGGAAGGTTCATTGAAATTAAAAGAAATATCATATATACATGCAGAAGCTTTTGCAGCAGGAGAATTAAAACATGGAACAATAGCATTAATAGAAAAAGGAACTCCTGTAATTGCTATAGCTACTCAAGAAAAATTATTTGAAAAAATGGTTTCTAATATGGAAGAAGTAAGAGCAAGAGGAGCTTATGTCGTAGCAATTGCTCAAAGTCATAATAAAGACGTTGAAAAAGCTGCTGAAAAAATAATATATATACCAAACTCAGATGATATTTTATCACCAATATTAGCAGTTGTACCAATGCAATTACTTGCTTATCATGTTTCTGTACTAAGAGGTTGCGATGTAGATAAGCCAAGAAACTTAGCTAAATCAGTAACAGTTGAATAAAAATATATTAAAAATTGCATAGATAATATCTATTAGAAAAAACTCATTCTATTTGTTATAATTTTATAGAATGAGTTTTTTATTATAGAAAAAAACTATTAATCAATCTGGAGGTGTATTTGTATAAAAGAAGTAAAGCTAAAACTAGAGACATTAAAAAAAATCGAAAAAAATAACGATGATTGTATAAATTGCAAAAAATGTTTTAAAGTATGCCCTATGATGAAAGAATTTGGAGACTCACCAAGAGAACTTATGATAGATATTTTACAAAATAAATCAATAAATAAAAATATGCCATATTCCTGTATGTTATGTGGAATATGCAAGGTAGAGTGTCCAAAAGATATAGATTTAAAAGAAATATTTTTTGATGTAAGGAAAGAAATATTCCATGATAATCAAAAAGAATTAAATGATATAGGATATAGAACAATAAAATTTCATCAAACTAATAGTTTCTCTCCATTATTCTCAAAACAATTTATTAAAAAAAACACTAAAAAGATTTTTTTCCCAGGATGTAGCCTTTCTAGCTATAGTAATGACTTAGTATTAGAAACATATAAATATTTAGAAAATCATATAGAAAATATATCCTTAGCTTTTGAATGTTGTGGCAAGCCAACTTTAGCTATGGGAGATACAAATAAATTTGATGAATATTATTCTAAAATAGACAAGCTATTTAGAGAAAATGATATAGATGAGGTAATCGTAGCTTGTCCAAATTGTTTTAATACTATAAGAAATAATAGTGATATAAAAGTGATTTCAATATGGGAGGTGATAAAAGAATATGGGCTTCCAGAAAATCTAAAAAATCATTATGATGATTTAAATCAGGAATTTTTATTGCATGACCCATGCCCTATAAGAAATGAGAATAATATACATGAGTCAGTCAGAGATATACTGGGTTTTATGGGAATAAAAATAATTGAATTTGAAAAAAATAGAGAAAACACAGAATGTTGTGGCTCTGGAGGTATGGTAAGGGTTACTAATAATGAAGTTGCTATAAACCAGACCAAAAGTAGAGCAAATAATAAAAAAACAGATTATGTAATCTCATACTGTCAATCTTGTTGTGAGTCTATGTTAATGGCAGATAAAAAAGCACTACATGTATTAGATTTTATTTTTGATGTTGATGTTATAAACAAAAATAAATTAACCCAGAAAAAAACATCATCTATTAAAAAATGGAGCACAAGGTATAAAGGAATAGCATTAGCAAAGAAGATGAATATAGAAACTTAATAAATGCACATAAAAAGTATATAAGCTAATGAAAGGAAATGATATGTTAGATACACATGCAAGAAAATATGTAGAGCCATTTATAAGCAAAGGAGCAGAGTTCTTTTTAAAACTTAAATTAACCCCAAATAACGTAACAATAATAGCGCTTATAGTTGGAATATCTACATCTTTATTTATATATCTCGATATGAAAGTGCTAGCAATAATTACATTATGGGTTTCAGGATACCTAGATGCTGTAGATGGTGATATGGCTAGAAGTAGTAATAAAACATCCTTATTTGGAACATTAATGGATATTACTTTTGATAGAATAGTAGAAATAAGTATGATTTTAGTATTTGGTTTGAAGATGATTGATGTAAGATTAAATCTAATGATTCTTTTAAGTAGTATTCTTATGTCAATGACTATATTTTTAACTGTTGGTGCTTTAACTGATAAAAAAGGTATGAAATCATTTTATTATCAAGCTGGCGTAGCTGAAAGGAGTGAGGGATTTATACTTTTTACTTTGATGATTTTATTTCAAAGTTATATTGGGATGATAGCAAATCTATTTTCTATAGTAGTTTTATTTACAGCAGTTCAAAGACTATTAGAAGCAAAAAAAATATTATAAATTAATTTTCGAGAGGGGAAAAAATGAAAAAAAGGATATTAACAATACTATTATGTTTAGGACTTATATTTGGATTGGCAGGGTGCTCAAATAACGATAAAAAAGAAGAGCCTCAAAAAGACATATTAGAAAGTAGCAATGAAGAGATTTTAAAATCTGCAAAAGGTACAACAGTTAACTTTTATGGATATGGTGGAAATGAAGTAATGAATAAATGGTTTGATAGTTATGTAATTCCAAAGATGAAAGAAGACTATGAGATAACTTTAAAAAGAGTAGGAATGGATATAGAAAACATTCTTAATAAACTATTGTCAGAAAAACAAGCTGGAAGTGCTAAGGGTACTATAGATGTGGTTTGGATAAATGGAGAAAACTTTAAAACAGCAAAAGAGAATAAATTGCTATTTGGACCTTTTGTAGAGAAACTTTCTAATTATGAAAAGTATGTTGATTCATCTTCTGAAGATATTACTACAGATTTCGGAGTGAAGGTAGAGGGGATGGAAGCTCCTTGGGGTAAATCTCAATTTGCAGTTGTAACAGATACATCTAAGATTAATACAAAAATAACTGATGCAGAAACACTAAAAGAAGCAATTGTATCTAATCCTGGAAAATTTACTTATCCAGCTCCACCAGATTTTACAGGAAGTGCATTTGTTAGAAATATAATATATGATGTAGTAGGATATGATAAAGTAAAAAATTTACCAGAAGATGAAGCTAAAGTAAAACAAGCCATACAACCAGCTATGGATTATCTTAAAGAAATAAAACCATACTTATGGAATAAAGGTAAAACTTATCCTGCGACATCTTCCCAGTTAGACAATATGTATTCAGATAATGAAACTTATTTTACAATGACTTATGCTCCAAATGTATTATTAGGAAGAATAGAAAATGGAGCGTTTAGCAAATCTACAAAAGCAATAGAATTTGAAAAAGGAAATATAAGTAACACACACTTTGTTGCTATACCAGATAATTCTCAAAATAAAGAAGGTGCAATAGCGTTAATAGATTTCTTGATGAGTATAGATGCACAATCCTCTAAGACAGAAACTAAAAATTGGGGAGATACATCTGTTTTAGATATGAAAAAGATTCCAAGTGAAGATGTTAAGAAATTTAGTGAAACTATAGTATTAAAAAATTCAGTTCCAGAATTAAAAGCAGGAATAGTTCCAATAATAGAAAAAATATGGACTCAAGAGGTACTAGAAAGTGAAAAGTAAAATAATTAATGATAAAATAATTCCATATTTATTAATAGCACCTGTATCTATCATCTTGATACTTATAATGGGTGTAGGAATTATAAATTGCATCTCGCAAAGTCTAGGATTTTTTCCTCAGATTGGTCTTGAGCAAATTACATTAAGTTATTATAGAGAAATTTTTAGAGATTCTAATTTTTTAGAATCTCTTATCTTTAGTTTGAAGATTTCTTTAGTGTCATCGATTTTAGCTGTTATTATAGGTATACTTTTAGCATACATAATGTCTCAAAATAGATTTTCTAAAGTTAGATATATGATTCTAAATATTCCACTAGTAGTTCCACATATAATAGTTGTATTGTTGGTATTTATAATATTTTCTCAAACAGGTATAATTTCAAGAGTATTTTACTTTTTCAATATAATAAAGGATTCATCTGAATTTATACCAATGGTTTCTGATAAAAACGGAATAGGGATAATTTTAGTTTATCTGTGGAAAGGAATACCATATATAACACTAATGGTTTATAATATACTGAAAAATATAAATGATAATCTACAACAGGTATCTATAAATTTAGGTGCAAGTAAACTTCAAACTTTTAGATATATAGTGTTGCCACTTGCTATGCCCACAATAATTTCTTCATTTATAATAATTTTTGCCTTTTCGTTTGGTTCTTTTGAAGTTCCTTTTTTAATAGGAGCATCAACTCCAAAAGCATTACCAGTTCAAGCATATCTGAGTTATGCTAGCTCAGATTTAATGCAAAGACCAATCTCAATGTGTATCAATGTTTTATTATCTGGAATAAGTTTTATACTATTAATAATTTATGATAGATTTTTTAATAAAATATCAAAATATAATGTATAGGAGTATCTATGAGTAAAAAATTTAATATAATTCTTAATATCCTGTTTGTAGTTATTATAACTCCTATAATATTATTGGCAATATGGGGAGTTGTAAATACATGGCCATTTCCAAATTTTTTACCTAATGAATTTTCATTAAGAGGATTTAGATATATTTTAGATATAAGTAATCTGAATATTATTTTGAGAAGTATTATAATATCAATAACTGTAGTCTTAGTCACTATTTTATTAAGCATACCAGCATCCAAAGCATTAGCATTATATAACTTTAAAGGAAAAAGGTTTTGTGAGTTACTGATATTGTCTCCAATTATAATTCCACTAATATCTGTTGCTATGGGCATACATATAGCATTTATAAGAATAGGTCTAGCCAATAATACTTTGGGAGTAATTATTATAAATATACTTCCATGCATACCATATTCAGTTCGAATAATAACAGATGTTTATAAATTAATAGGTGATAATTTAGAAATACAAGCGAGAGTACTTGGAGCAAGTAGATTTAATACATTTAGATATGTGACTTTCCCTTTGATTTTACCAGGGATATTGGGTGCATCAAGTATGTCTTTCATAATATCATTTAGTCAATATTTTTTGACTCTTCTTATAGGTGGAGGTAGTGTCATAACCTATCCAATGATTATGTTTCCATATATACAAAGTGGAGACAGGACAATAGCATCTTTGTATAGTATGGTTTTTTTAATAATAAGTTTATTTATCTTGATAATAATAGAATACAATGTAAAAAAGAAATATAAACATATTCAAAATACAAGGCTATTTTAGTACGATTGGAGGTGTAACAATTGTCATCAGTTAAACTTATAAATTTATGTAAGAGTTTTAACAAAATAAAAGTTTTAAACAATATGAATTTGGATATAAAAGAAGGAGAAATAGTTTCTCTTTTAGGCCCATCAGGTTGTGGAAAAAGTACTACTCTAAAATTAATTGCTGGTATTCTACATCCTGATTACGGAGATATACTTTTAAATAATGAATCAGTATTAGATATACCTATAGGAAAAAGAGATACTGTGATAGTTTTTCAAGATTATTTACTATTTCCACATATGACTTTATATGAAAATATAGAATTTGGTCTTAAAATGAAAAAAATAAACAAGAATATAAGACAAAGTAAAGTAAATGAGCTTATAAATTTAGTTAAGCTAAAAGGATATGAAAATAAATATCCAAACGAACTCTCAGGAGGACAACAACAACGTGTTGCAATAGCAAGGTCTTTAGCAATAAATCCAAAGGTACTGTTATTAGATGAGCCATTTTCAAATTTAGATATTAATTTACGCAATGAAATGAGAGAATTTGTATTAGGATTACAAAAACATCTAAAGATAACAACGGTATTAGTAACACATGACAAAGAAGAAGCATTGATGATGAGTGATAGAATAGCAGTTATGTTAAATGGTGAGGTTAAACAATTCGACACGCCAGATAACCTTTATGAAAATCCCAAAAGTAAAGAAGTTGCAAATATATTTGGAGAAAAAAATTATTTAATAGGAAATATAAGAAACGGAGAATTTGTAAATGATATAATTTCTATTAAATTAGATAAATATAAAAATATAAATATAGATAATGTAGAATTAATGATACCAAAAGAAAGTATAATCCTAAAAGCGATTAATAATGATGTAGGAAGAGAAGGGATTATATTAAGAAAGAGATATGCAGGAGATAAAATTTACTATGATGTAGATATTGACGGAACTGTATTAAAAGCTAGTAGTAACAATAATTTATATGAAATAAATGAAAAGGTAAATGTATTTATAGAACAAAGAAAAATTCTATTCTTTCCTATTGAATTATAGAAAAAAACTATAACTGTAATCAAGTAAATAAGTATCAAATATATTTTAATTTTGTTATAATGAATTCGAATACTATAATAAAATAAGATTTTATATCAAAAAAGGGAATATTTTTAATATTTGGAGGGTAATTTTATGAAATTTAGTAAAAGATTTAAAGTTTTAGCTATTGGTTTAACTTTAGTATTAACATTAGGGAGTGTAGTTGGTTGTGATTCTAAAGAATCAGAAAAACCAAAAGAATCTTCTCAAAGTCAAGATAAGACTAGTTATAAAGAAGCCACAGGAGAAGAGGCTGTAAAAATGATGAAGAAAAATAAAGAGTTATTGATATTAGATGTAAGAGGTGCAGACGACTATGCTAAAGGTCATATTATAAATGGTATAAATATATCAGTGGATGATTTAGAAGGTAAATTAAGTGATTTAGAAGGATATAAGGATAAAACTATATTAGTGTATTGTAACTCAGGTAAAAAAAGTGCAAAAGCGGCTGAAATATTAATAAAAAATGGATTTAAAGATGTTTATAATGCAGAAGGTGTAAAAGATTTTGATTATGGACTAGTTACATATAATGATATAACTGCGCCTGAAATGTTAAAGTTAATAAGCGAAAATAAAGATGCTATAGTGATAGATGCTAGAAAGGCAAAGGAATTTGAAACTGGACATTTAAAAGAAGCTATCAATATACCATTAGAAGACACAGAAAAGAAAATGGGAGAACTTGATAAAAATAAGGATATAATCTTATACTGTAGAACTGGAAATAGAAGTGGACAAGCAGCTAAAATACTTTCAGAGAATGGATTTACAAAAGTATATAATTCAATTGATGGTGTAGATGAATATGATTTTGATTTAGTTAAATAGATTAAAATAATAAAAGATTGCTTAGAAATCGGAGTACAAATTATGTCAAAGAAATTCAGAGAAGAAAAAGAATCTTATGCAAAAGGGCATATACCTACAAGTGTTCATATAAATACTGATATTATAGAACCTCCTCCAACATGGATGCTTACTAATGATGATAATTTGGCCAAATTTGCTTTAGACTATGGATTTACAAAAGATGATACTGTGATAGTTTCAAGTAGTGCATCTATGGCTTCTTATAGAATTGCTATTATATTACGATATATAGGAGTAAGAGATGTAAGAGTTTTGAATGGCGGAATAAACTCATGGTTATCAGAAGGATATGAGTTGGAGTTAACTAGCAATCCAAAGAGTTCATGTACTACTTTTTGGGCAAATATACCAGCTAATCCACAACTAATTGTTAGTATACCAGAATTAAAGCAAAAGCTAAGAGATAAAAATAAATTTACGTTAGTGGACAATCGTTCTTGGGATGAACATATAGGTAAAATATCTGGATATAGCTATTGTGATAAAAAAGGGCGTATACCAGGAGCCTTATATGGTTATGCAGGTAGTGACAGTGTATCACTAGAAGAGTACCGTAATATAGATAACACAATGAGAAATCAATATGAGATCTTGGAAATGTGGGATAAAGAAAATATAGATACTAATAAACAACTTGCATTTATGTGTGGCAGTGGATGGCGTGCTGCAGAGGTATTAACATATGCAAATGCTATGGGATTTGAAAATACTTCTCTCTATAGTGATGGATGGATGGGATGGAGTCTTGATGATTCAAATCCAATTGAAATAGGAGATTTAAAATAGAATTTTGTAAAAAATACAATATAATTGTTTAAAATGAAGGTATATTCAGTTTATTAAGTTGAATATACCTTTGTTATGTTTTAAAATATAAACATAGTTAGAATATGCTTATATAGATGTACACTTATTTAAACATATTATTAGCAATATAGAATTAGAAATTTATATATTATGAGGTGTGAAATATGATTAGTAAAGCTGAAAAAGCAAGGTTAAAAGCTGAAGGTATATTAGCTCAAAGCCAAGAAGGGTATTTCTCAATAAGAATATTGAGTAGAGCTGGAAACTTTACAGCAGAACAACTTATCAACTTATCAAAGCTATCTGAAAAATATGGTAGAGGTTATTTAGGTGTTACTACTAGATTAGCTGTTGAAATACCATGGATAAAGTATGAAGATATAGATTTAATGAAGGAAGATTTAAAAGCTGTAGGGTTAAAGCATGGTGGTACGGGTAAAAAAGTAAGACCATTAGTCGCATGTAAGGGTACTGTATGCCAACATGGAATATATGATACACAAGAATTATGTGGAAAGTTACATGATTCATATTTTGGATATGATTTACCATCTAAAACTAAAATTACATTAGTTGGATGTCCAAATAACTGTGCAAAGGCGAATACTAATGATATGGGTATAGTAGGTCAAGTATATGTAAAATTTAATGAAGAGAAATGTAAAAATTGTGGGTTGTGTACATCATCCTGTAGACAAAAAGCAGTTTATATGGAAGATAAGAAATTAGTGTGGAATAAAGAAGAATGTGTAAATTGTGGAAAGTGTGCTCAAGCATGTCCATTTGGAGCTATGGAAGTTGATAAAAAAGGACTAGCTGTTTATCTTGGTGGTAGAATGGGAAGAGGCTATAGATTTGGAGATAGACTTAGTAATTTGTATACAGAAGATAATATAGAAGAATTAGTGCAAGATGTATTTTATACATATAAACAATTAGCAAGTCCAGGAGAAAGAATAAGTAAAGTATTAGAGAGAATTGGAATTGAAGAGTTTGAAAAACATTTATTGAATATAAAATTACAAAATGCATAAAAATACATAATGATGAAGTATATCTCTCTTAAATTTGTTAATAATTCTGTTATAGAGAAAAACAAATTTAAGGGGGATTTTTATTATGAAGATAATAAAATTAGTTGTAAGTTTTTTTATGTTAATGGCTATAGGCATGACAATATCTTATGCGGATACAAGCATAAATACTAGATATAATAAACTAATTAGTGCTCTTGAAACTTCAGAAGCTGATTTTAAATATTATAATATGAAAATTAATTCTGTTATAAATTATAATTTATCAAATAAAGAATTACATAATATTTTTCTAGAAATAATTAACAATCTAAAGCTAGATGAAAAAGGAATAAATTGGAATGAAAAAGGGTATGGCGATAAAATACAATTATGTGCTACTATAAAAGATAGCGATAAAGAAATTTCTATAAAAGGAATAAATAAAAATAATAAAGAAAGCTACATAATAGTTGACATATTGGACAACAAAGTATATAAACATAAAGAGGATATTTATAGTAGTGTAGAAAATGTGTTAAATAAATATTCATCTCAAGTAGATGTATCTGCTTGTGTTGTTGGAGAATACACAAAAAGGTTACAAAACCACAAATATGATGATATTTTACAAAAAATATTATATAATATGAGTGCTAAGCAAATAGATAAAGTGAAAGACGTAAACTTTTTATCTATGACAGCATATAGTAAAGTATTAAATGATGATGATTTAGAATATTTAGGGGAAAAAATCAATTTAAATATAGGAATTAAATATAATGAGGACGATGGAAAAACACTCATATATATTGCCACACCAATTATAAAATTAGATTATTAATTATGAGGAGATCAGAAAATATGGCTAAGATAATAGTAAAAAAGAGTAATCCACTTAAAGGTAGTGTTAAAATAGATGGTGCAAAAAATGCAGTTTTACCAATAATAGCAGCAACTTTATTAGCGAACGGGAAATCAACTTTAAATGGAGTCCCAAATTTGAGAGATGTTCATGTTATATCAGATTTATTGAGACATGTAGGAGCAGAAGTTGAATATAAAGAAAATATACTTACTGTTGATGCAAGTAATATAAAAACTTGTGAAGCTCCATATGAGCTTGTAAGAAAGATGAGAGCTTCTTTTTTGGTTATGGGACCATTACTTGCTAGATTTAATAGTACAAAAATTTCTATGCCAGGAGGATGTGCTATAGGAACGAGACCTATAGATTTACATTTAAAAGGATTTAAAGCTTTAGGTGCAAAAATAGAAATGGACCATGGTTTTGTTGAAGCTGCAACAGAAAAATTAGTAGGAAATAAATTGTATTTAGATTTCCCATCTGTTGGAGCTACTGAAAATATAATGATGGCAGCTTCTTTAGCAGAAGGAACTACAATAATAGAAAATGCAGCAGAAGAACCAGAAATAGTTGACTTAGCTAATTTCTTAAATGAAATGGGAGCAGATGTTAAAGGTGCAGGTACTAACACTATAAAGATAAAAGGTGTTAAGGAGTTAAAAGGAGCAGAACATAATGTAATTCCAGACAGAATAGAAGCAGCAACTTATATGGTTGCAGCAGCTATGACAAAAGGTGACATAACAGTTGAAAATGTTTTAATGGAGCATTTAAAGCCAGTTGTAGCTAAATTAAGAGAAGCAGGTTGTGAAATTACAGAGATGGACAATTCTGTTAGAGTAGTAGGTCCAAAGGTATTAAAGCCAATAGACATAAAGACTTTACCACATCCAGGGTTTCCTACAGATGTGCAAGCTCAGTTTATGGCTATGCTTACTGTAGCTAATGGAACTGGTGTAGTTATAGAAACTGTTTTTGAAAATAGATTTATGCATGTTGCTGAATTCAATAGAATGGGTGCTAATATAAAAATAGATGGAAGAAGTGCGGTTGTTAATGGAGTAGATGAATTACATGGTGCAGCAGTAAATGCTACTGATTTAAGAGCAGGAGCAGCGCTTATTTTATGCGGTCTTATAGCAGAAGGAGAAACTCAAATAGGAGAAATATACCATATTCAAAGAGGTTATGTTGATATAGATAAAAAGATAACAGCATTAGGTGGTCAAATCAAAATAGTAGAAGATTAATAATTGGTTTAGATAAGTAAGTTATAAATTGATAGGGTTGTTCATATACTTAAATACAAGGTTTTAAAAGCTAAGGAGGAGAGTATATGAAGAACCCATTGGTTGTTTTGTTAGGATTTGTAACTTGCTCTGTGTTAGTCCCTTCATTGATAACTTTAGTTTCTTACAAAAATGTGGAACTAACTGAAAAACCAGAGAAAGTAGTATCTATAAACAAAGCCATTAAAAAAAATGATATTAAAGATGAAAGTAAGAAAGAAGAGAAAAAGGTAGTAAACTATGAAACTGTAGACAAAAAAACACCAGTTATAAATGTCTATAATCACATATCAAGTAAAGTTGAAAAAATGGACATGGAAAACTATCTATGTGGAGTACTAGCTGGTGAAATGTCCTCGGATTTTGATATAGAGGCTTTAAAAGCCCAAGCTGTAGCAGCTAGAACGTATGTAGTATATAAGCAAGAACATGGGAAATCAAGTAAACATAAAAATGCAGTGGTATGTACTGATTACAAACACTGTCAAGAGTACAAGAGTTATGCTACTCTTAAAAAGTTGAATGGCGAAGAATGGATTAAAAATAAGTATTCTAAAATTCAAAACGCAGTTAAAGGTACTAAGGGGCAGATAATAACTTATAATGATAAGGCTATACTTCCTCTTTATTTCTCTACCTCTTCAGGGAAAACAGAGAATAGTGAAGAAGTATTTGCATCAAAATATCCTTATTTAAAATCTGTAGAAAGCCCATATGATAAGTATTCTCCAAAATTTGCATCAACACTTAAAATAAGCAATACAGATTTTGTCAAGAGTCTTAGAAAGTCTTATAGTAGTATTGTAATAGATGTGAATAATTTGAGTAAACAAGTTGCAATAACTAAAAGAAGCGATGGTGGAACTGTAGAAAAAATAAAATTAGGAAACAAAGAAGTAACAGGTAAAGATGTAAGAACTGTTTTTAACTTGAATTCTGCAAACTTTGATATAAAATTTGGAGAAGGATACATAGACTTTGTAGTAAAAGGATATGGTCATGGTGTTGGTATGAGCCAATGGGGAGCTGAAGGTATGGCAGAAGAAGGCTATAAATACTATGATATATTATCACATTACTATACTGATACAAAAATAAAAGATATATACTAATAATTGTATAAAATACCAAAAACACGTCAATAATCCAAATGTAGAAATATATTTGGAGGTGCGAAATGAAGAAAAAACTGTTAGAAAAAGATGGTTTTTATTTATCTTTATTTGTATGTGTTTGTTTATTAGCAGTAGGTGGAGTTTGGTTTACAAATAATAATGTAGATAAATTAGCTTCTAATAAAGGCATGATAGAAAAATCTAATAAAGATAGCGAAGAGGAAATACATTTAATTGAAAAAGATAAGAAAGATGCTATCCCTACTGCGACAGATTCAAAACAAAACTTAGAAAAAGCTAAGGCAAAAGAAGAAAATAAGTCAAGTACAACAAAATTAAATTACATTGGTGATAAGATAATAAGAGAGTATTCAGAAAAAGAACCTAGTTATTCTAAAACATTGGATGTTTGGGAAACTCATAAAGGTATAGATGTTAGTTGTACTAAAGGTAAAGAAATAAAATCTCTATTAAACGGAATGGTAGTAGATGTATTTGATGATGAAGAATATGGAAAATCAGTAAAAATAAAAAGCGACAATAATACTGTAGTAGTATATTCAAATCTAGATGAAAATGTTAGTGTTAAGAAGAATCAGAAAGTAACAGAAGGACAATCACTAGGTACTGTAGGAAGTACTTCTCAGATAGAAAGTGAAGAAGGTATACATGTGCATTTAGAAGCATATAATGGAGAAAAATCTATAGACCCAATGAGTCTAATTAAGTAAAAGCATAACAAGTTTAATCATATTTGGTTAAGCTTGTTATATTTTTTGGTGTTTTTACATATATATCATTAAAGCTATTATGTGAGGGGGGTAATCTTTGAGATCTCATATAGAGGAAAGAGCCATAGTGGTAGCAAAATATATACTTGAAAAAAACACTACAGTAAGACAAACAGCCAAGACATTTGGAGTAAGTAAAAGTACAATTCACAAGGATGTTACAGAAAGATTGAAGGAAATAAATCCATCCCTTGCCAAAGAAGTTAAAAGTGTGCTAGACAAAAATAAATCAGAGAGACATATTAGAGGGGGATTAGCAACGAAATTAAAGTATGAGAAGGAACATAAAAAAATGTAGGTTAAAAACCTACTTTTTTTATTACATTAAATTATTATAAGAAATATATTAGATAATTATAAATAGTAAAAGAATAATACCCTCAAAACATTTATTTTCTCTTGATTAAAGCGAGATTTTTGTATATGCTTTATTATAGGAGTATTAATAAATAGGCTTATAATATAATCTAATATATAAATGAAGGAGTTGAAAAAATGGCTGGAGCTGATATAGGCATAGATTTAGGTACTGCAAATGTACTTGTTTATGTTAGTGGTAAGGGAATCGTTTTAGAAGAACCATCTGTTGTTGCAATAGACAACAGAACAGATTCTGTTTTAGCTGTAGGAGAAGAGGCTAAAAAAATGATAGGAAGAACACCAGGTAATATAGTTGCAATAAGACCTTTAAGAGATGGTGTAATTTCAGATTATGATGTAACTGAGAAGATGTTAAAATCTTTTATAGATAAGATAGTTGATAAAAAGGGATTTGGAAGATTTTTCATGCCTAGAATTATGGTATGTGTGCCAACAGGTGTTACAGAAGTAGAAAAGAGAGCAGTAGAGGATGCAACTAGACAAGCTGGGGCTAGAGAAGTATATATCATAGAAGAGCCAATAGCAGCAGCTATAGGAGCTGGTGTAGACATATCACAACCTAATGGTAATATGATTATAGATATTGGTGGAGGAACTGTAGATATAGCCGTAATATCACTAGGAGGAGCAGTTGTAAGTGAATCTATAAAAGTTGGTGGAGACCGATTTGATGATGCTATAGTTAAGTACATGAAAAAACAACATAATCTTCTTATTGGAGAAAGAACAGCAGAAAAAATTAAGTTTGAAATTGGTTCTGCATTTAAGAGAGAAGAAGAAAAGTATATGAAAATAACAGGAAGAAATCTGATTACAGGTCTTCCTAGTTCTATAACTATAAACTCAACAGAAATGTTAGAAGCCCTTAGAGAATGTGTTGAACAAATAGTTGTTGCAACTCATGCTGTTTTAGAAAAAACACCACCTGAATTAGCAGCAGACATAGGTGATGTTGGTATAATAATGACTGGCGGAGGCTCATTATTATATGGATTAGATAAAATAATAGAACAGAGAACAGGAATAACTGTTACAATAGCAGATGAACCACTATCTTGTGTTGCGAAAGGAACAGGGATTGCTTTGGGCTCAATAGATTTACTTGAAACAGGTGGGTCTTTCAAAAGAAAATAATTAGGAGAGTTTAAAATGTTAAATATAGATGAAATAAAAGAACTAATACCACATAGATATCCATTTTTATTAGTGGACAAGATTACAGAGTTAGAAGTTGGAAAAAGAGCTGTTGGTATAAAAAATGTAACAGTTAATGAACCATTTTTTCAAGGTCATTTTCCAAATTACCCATTGATGCCAGGCGTGTTGATAGTAGAAGCTCTAGCACAAGTGTGTGGAGTGGCAATGATGTCTTTGGAAGAAAATAAAGGGAAATTAGGTGTATTTGCTGGTATTGATAAAGTTAGAATCAAGAGAGAAGTAAGACCAGGAGATACATTGACTATGGAAGTTGAAATGACAACGCTTAGAAGAAATATAGCAAAAGCAGATGCTAAAGCTTATGTTGGTGAAGAACTTGTCTGTAAAGGTGAGTTAATGTTTGCTCTAGTAGAGAAATAAAATTTTTAAGCATGAAAACAGAAGAATAAATATCAAAATAAAAAGGTAGATAATTTGGAGTATTTATTAAATTAAATACTCTATAGTATCTACCCTTTTAATACAAAAAATTTTATCAGTTACCTTATATAAGATTTAAGTAGATACCAATAGTGCTAAGGCTATTGTTTCAGCTAAGTCTAGTATAAAGCTAAGACGTATATTATTAAATGAAAGTCTGTTATTTTCATCAATTTTATCTACAATTCCTACTATAGAATAATTTCCTATTTGAGGTAGTTTTTTTCCCACACCTTTTCCAGGCAGGATAGGTCCTTCTCTAATCTGTATATTACCTATGTTACTCTGTGACCCCAAGCAAGCATCTATAGCCAAGAAGTTACCTTGTATATGTGTATTTTTTATAGTATCTAAAGACTCATATATATTTAAGGCGTGAATAGGGTTATCTAGTGTACCGTAAACGGGGTATTTAAATTTACTGTTTTTAAGTATTGTTCCAACTAAAGGGCCTAAAGTATCACCTATAGCCCTGTCTGTTCCTATGCAAACAACAATCGTATTTTCATTAATTATGGTTTTGAGAACTGAACTTAGCATCTGTATAACATCATCATCGCTGTAATTTACTTTAGCTAAATACAATAGGAACACCCCCTTCAAAAAAATATATGAATAAAAAACATTAAAAAGACCTAACTTTAAATTTCAGATAGAGATAATATTTTATTTGTCTCACAAAAAAAGTAATGGCAAAAATATGACTAAAAATCTTGACAAAATTTTAAAAAAATAGTAAGCTAATAAGGTAAAATAAAACTTAAATCTTGATTACCTTATCAAGAGAGGCTGAGGGATAGGCCCTGTGAAGCCCAGCAACCACCCAAATGGGAAAAGGTGCTAATTCCTGCAAGACAAAAGTCTTGAAAGATGAGGTCAGTTAATTAGTATGTGATTACGATTATTAACCTCTTCTTATAAGGAGAGGTTTTTTATTTTGAGTAAAATTTCTAAGAATTTAAGATAAGGTAAAACCTATAATAAAAATTAAGAATGAATAAGGAGGAACAAAAATGGCAAGACATTTATTTACTTCAGAATCAGTTACAGAAGGACATCCTGATAAGATATGTGACCAAATATCAGATTCAATATTAGATGCATTGTTAGAAAAAGACCCACAATCTAGAGTAGCTTGTGAAACTACAGTAACAACAGGCTTAGTTTTAGTAGCTGGAGAAATAAGTACATCTGCTTATGTAGATATACCTAAATTAGTAAGAGAAACAGTAAAAGAAATTGGATATACAAGAGCAAAATATGGATTTGACTGTGACACTTGTGCAGTTATAACTTCTATAGATGAACAATCTGGAGATATAGCTATGGGAGTTGATGAAGGTCTAGAAAGTAAGACTGGAGAAGAAATAGAACAAGAAATAGAAAAAGTGGGAGCTGGAGACCAAGGTATAATGTTTGGATTTGCATGTAATGAAACTCCAGAATTAATGCCACTTCCAATATCATTAGCTCATAAATTATCAAGAAGACTTACAGAAGTTAGAAAGACAGGTTTAGTTGATTATTTAAGACCAGATGGAAAAACTCAAGTTACTGTTGAATATGAAGGAAATAAAGCTATAAGAGTACATACAGTTCTTATATCAGCTCAACACTGTGAAACAGTATCAAATGATAAGATAAGACAAGATTTAATTGAGCATGTTATAAAATCAGTTATACCAGCTGAATTACTTGATGAAGATACTAAAATTTATATAAACCCAACAGGAAGATTCGTTATAGGAGGACCTCAAGGAGATACAGGTCTTACAGGAAGAAAAATAATAATAGACACTTATGGTGGATATTCTAGACATGGTGGAGGAGCTTTTTCAGGAAAAGACCCTACAAAAGTTGATAGATCTGCTGCTTATGCTGCTAGATATGTGGCTAAAAATATTGTTGCAGCTGGACTTGCAGATAAATGTGAGATAGAACTTGCATATGCCATAGGTATAGCTAGACCATTATCTATATTTATAGATACTTTTGGGACAGGCAAAGTTTCAGAAGAAAAGCTTGTTGAACTAGTAAACAAACACTTTGATTTAAGACCAGGAGCAATAATAAGAGATTTAGATTTAAGAAAGCCTCTTTACAAAAAGGTTGCTGCTTATGGTCACTTTGGTAGAACGGATATAGATTTACCATGGGAAAGAACTGATAAAGTAGAACAATTAAGAAAAGACGCATTAGGTGAATAATGCTTAGATAAGGAGCTGCTAGAATGTAATTTTAAAATTACGTTTTAGCAGTTTTTTATTTTATGATTAAATATATTTAATAAATACTAATTTTCAATCATATAATAAAGAAACGTTATTTAGTGAGATTAATATATTTCATTATATAATATTGCATTAAATTAATACATATTAGGAGACATATGTTAAAAACTGGTTAAGATTTCGTTAAGTAATGTTAAATAATTCAAAAAATATTGAAAAGCATCAATAATACAACTAATATAGTCTTAATAAACTTACATTAAATTTTACTTATTAAAAAATTTATTTTATTTAGGAGGGAGTAGTGTGTATGTTGGGTAAAATGAACATCAAAATGGTTATAAGTTTTGCTGGAGCATATGTAGCGACTGTAATAGGTTCTGGATTTGCAACTGGTCAAGAGATATTACAATTCTTTACGTTTTATGGGTATGCTGGTATTATAGGAGGAATAATATCTATGGTATTATTCTCATGGTTTGGAGCAGAAGTTATAGAAAAAGGGAGAGAACTAAAGCTTAAAGAGCCAATAAAGATTTATCAAGTATATTGTGGAAAATATCTTGGTACATTTTTTGAATGGTTTGGACCATTGTTTTTGTTTGGTACATTAGTAATAATGATTGCAGGAGCAGGAGCTACATTGTCAGAGTATTATGGGCTAAATCCATATGTAGGTAGAATTGGCATGGCAATCGTTTCCCTAATAACTGTATCTCTAGGTTTGACAAGACTTTCAAAGATACTAGGTAATATAGGTCCTATAATAATAATATTTACACTTTTAGTGGGAGCAATTAGTTTATTTAGTAATATTGGTGCTTTATCAAATGCAGGAGCTATAGTTGATAGTCTAAACGTTAAAACTGCTACATCAAATGGATATTTCTCAGGTGTACTTTATACTTGCTATAATGTAATAATAGTAATAACATTCTTGACAGGAATGGGAGCTTCAGCAGTAAATAAGAAAGATGCTGTATGGGGAGGTATAATAGGTGGAGTAGCACTTATGGCAGCAGCTATAATGATGAATCTAGCACTACTTTCAGATGTAGGAAATATATACACAAAAGAAATACCAGCTCTTTATTTAGCTGACAAGATATCTCCAATTATAGGTATTTTATTCTCAGTAGTACTTTTATTAGGAATATATACTACAGCTGTACCATTATTATGGTCAGTAACTAATAGATTTGTGGAAGATGACCATCCTAAATTTAAAATAATAACAGTAGTAGTAAGCATATTAGCATGTATAGGAGGATTATTACCATTTGATAAACTTGTAGGGACATTATATCCATACACAGGTTATATGGGAATTTTAATTTTACTATGTATGCTTTATCGAAGAATTACCAAAACTGAAGGATATAAGGAAAATAAATCTGAAGTAAATTAATATCAAAATAAATTTGTGAAATTTAATCTATGTTTTAGAAGCAAGATGGTTGAAATAAAATAATTATTTATATATGGTGCCTTTATTTTAAGGTACCATATTTTTAAGATGCAGATTTTTTTTGTTTCTGATAAAATGTATAATAGTTGGAAATTAAGTTAAGTATAAAAATATAGAAAAATTTTCTGATAGAATCCTATCATAGAACTTAATATATTTAAGTATACTAACATGCAAACGGAACAATTATTAGTATTTTTAGGAGATAAAAATGGAAAAATTAGAAGGAATGATAAGTGAAATAGTCTTTAAAAATGAAGATAATGGCTATACAATAGCTCATCTGGTAAATGAAAATGATGAAATTGTTGTTGTAGGATGTATGCCTACCTTAGCAATGGGAGAGAGTATAGAAGTTGAAGGTAAATGGGTAAACCACAAAATTTATGGAACTCAATTTGAAGTGAATAGTTTTATGCCAGTGAAACCATCATCTTTAGAAGGAATTTATGTTTACTTATCTTCTGGTATGATACATGGAATTGGCGAAAAAATGGCTAAGAGAATAATTGATAAGTTTGGTGTTGATACACTAGATGTAATACAAAATTACCCAGAAAAATTACAAGAAGTAGAGGGTATAGGCAGTAAAAAGGTAAAGCAAATAGTAAAGAGTTATGAAGAAGATAGAGAATTAAGAAACATAATAATAGAACTATCTCCTTTTGGAATAACACCCAATTATTGTTTAAAAATATATAAAAAATATAAAAGTAGTGCAATAGAAATTATAAATAAAAATCCATATCAGCTTGCTGAAGACATAAGAGGAATAGGGTTTAAAGTAGCTGATAGTATAGCTAATAAAATTGGCATAGATAAAAATTCTAAAGATAGAGTATGCCAAGGAATATTATATACCTTAAATAAATCCCTAAGTAATGGACATACATATTTACCAGAACATATTCTAATACAAGATTCGGAAAAATTGTTGGAGTTAAGTGGAGACATAGTAAAAGAATGTGTAATGATGTTGGTATATAATCAAAAAATACATATAGAAAAAGTGAATAATGAAAATCTCATATATCTTATGCCATACTACCTATCTGAAAATGGAGTATGTAGTCAAATAGTAAAATTGTCGCAGTATGAATTTGAAGATTTGAATATAGATATAGAAAATGAAATTAAAATTTTAGAAGATGATAAGAAAATTAAGTTAGCAGAGAAGCAAGTTTTAGCAGTTAAAGAATCTATGAACAGTGGAGTATTAATTATAACTGGTGGTCCAGGTACTGGAAAGACTACTACTATTAATGCAATTATAGATATATTTGAAAATAATGGTAAAAGCGTAACTTTAGCTGCTCCAACGGGAAGAGCAGCTAAGAGAATGAGTGAAACTTCTAATAAAGAAGCAAAGACTATACATAGATTATTAGAAATGGGATTTTCAACAGATGATGATTTAACATTTTTTAAAGATGAAGAAGATCCGATAAACTCAGATGTAATAATAGTCGATGAAGTATCAATGGTAGATATTATCTTAATGTATAATTTACTTAGAGCAATAAAATTAGGAACAAGAGTAATATTAGTTGGGGATAGTGACCAATTACCTTCTGTAGGTGCGGGTAATGTACTTAAGGACATGATAGACTCAAATATTATAAATGTGGTCAAATTAAATGAAATATTTAGACAAGCTCAAGAAAGTATGATAATTGTGAATGCGCATAAGATAAATAATGGCGAACCACTTCATTTAAATACAAAGGGAAAAGACTTCTTTTTTATAAGAAAATCAACGAATGAAGAGATATTGAATGAAATAATAGGTTTGGTAAATGAAAGACTACCTAAATTTTATAATGTTGATAAACTAAAAGATATACAGGTTTTATCTTCAATGAGAAAAGGAGAGCTAGGAGTTACCAATCTGAATATAGAGTTACAAAAGTATCTTAACAAAAAGGAGAAGTTTAAAGTAGAAGAAAGTTTTTCTAAAAGGTTGTTTAGAGTTGGTGACAAGGTAATGCAAGTAAAAAATAATTATACAAAAAAATGGGAGACAGAAGACCAAAAGGAAAGTGGGGAAGGTATATATAATGGAGATATAGGCTATGTATATTATATAGATAAAGATAAGAAAACTATTTACGTGCTATTTGACCAAACTAAAATTGTATCATATTTATATGATGAGTTAGATGAGATTGACCATAGTTTTTGTACAACTATACATAAAAGTCAAGGAAGTGAATTTCCAGTTGTAGTGATACCAATAACTTGGGCTCCTCCTATGTTATTAAGCCGTAATTTATTATATACAGCAGTGACAAGAGCAAAAAAATTAGTTGTGTTAGTTGGAGATGTGAAATATTTGGAATATATGATAAAAAATAATAGAGTAAATCAAAGATATTCAAACTTAGGATATAAGCTAAATAAATTCAAACAAGAAGGGCTGTTGATAGAGTAAATATGAAAATATGCAATGATAATTTTATTAAGAGTCTTAGAAATCTGATTAATAAATGTCTGGATTTTATTTATCCTGAAAATATAAATTGCATAATTTGTGATAAATCAATAAAAAAAACTAATACCTATTCAGTCTGTAAAAGTTGTTTTGATGAAATGAATTTTATACTAAATGGGTGCATAAAATGTGGAAAGCCAATCATACATCATTCGCTTGAAAAAGAATTTATTGAAGGATGTAGCTATTGTTTTGATAAAAGTTTTTATTTTGATAAGTCAATCTCCTGTATTGAATACAATGATATAACTAAAAAAATAATATTAGGATTAAAGTACAATCAAAAAACATTTATGGCTAAATACATAGCTCAAATAATGAAAGAAAAGTTGGATTTAGAAAATGTGAAATTTGATTATATATTATTTGTTCCACTTCATAGGAAAAGACTTAATAAAAGAGGATTTAATCAAGCACGAAAAATAGCTTTGAGTTTGAGTAAAATAATCAATGTTCCAATATTAGATTGTATATCTAGAGAAAAAAATACAAGGATGCTCTATAAGTTAAGTAAACAAGAGCGAAAAAAGGAATTAAAAAATGTATTTGCTGTTAACGAAAATATTAAATTAATAAATAATAAAAATGTACTTTTGATAGATGATATATTTACAACTGGCTTGACAACAAATGAAATATCTAAGATTTTAAAGTTATCTGGTGTTAATAAGGTTTTTGTAATGACTTTGCTTACAAGAGCAAATGACAACTATGTTATGGAATAATCTTATATATTGACAATTTTACTTTAAAATATTAAAATGAATAAGTGATATTTAGGTCTGTGGTTGAAAGTCCAAGCCAGTCGCAGGCAAAAGGATCCACGTAAGTTAACACTAAAAGTTGAGTTAATGAGCATGGTGCGGCTTAGAAGTAAGACCTACCGATAATAAAATCGAGAGAGAGTAGTAGTGCGGCGAACCCAAGCGAACCCTCCAGTAGGCGAGTGTGGGGTCAAAGACCAGGTCAGCTAAATATCATATTAAAAGAGAGCTAACATAATGTTTTTATGTGTAGCTCTTTTTTATATATAATAAATTTAGAATGAGTCATAAAGAGGTGATATATATGAACAAAAGACAAGAGAACTTGTTGACAGTATTGCTATTAAAAGAAGAATTTATAAATATCAATGAGATTGCTAACGATTTTGAGTGCTCAGAGAGAACAATAAGAAATGATTGTAAGTACATTGATGAATGGTTATCTACTTTTTGTAGTGCTTATATTAAAAGAAAGCCTAACATAGGGATTAAGTTTAGTGGAGATGATACGGATAAAATAGTAGTAAATCAGAAGTTAAGAGGTGAAGTTAAAAGAGTAAATAGTGAACTTCATAAACAAGTTGAGATATTGAATCTATTACTTTGCAATAATAAGAAAATTACCTTAAATGATTTATCCAATAAATTGTATATAAATAAAAATATTGTTAGAGAAGAAATAAATAAATTATCAGTAGAATTAAGTAATTATAATTTAAAAATTTCAACTAAAACAGGTAGTGGTATATGTATTGAGGGAAATGAGAAAGACATAAGGATAATGTTAGTGGCGTTCTTATTTAAATATATAGATAAATACAGACTAAACATGGATGAAATAGAATATTTCCATATGGTAGACATAATAGTTGTCAAAAATATAATGTCTATGATAGAAGATAAAATGGATATAAGACTTACAGATGTCTCATTCAGGCAATTGATGTTATTTTTACTTATAAATATCATACGAATAAGGTTAGGGAATTCTTTTGAAATATTAAATACTAAAAAAGAACTAAAATTAGAAATTCTTATATTAGATATAGAAAATGAGTTGAAATCCAGTCTGTCTATAGTGTTAAACCATGAAGAAAAATTATTTATAGAGTCACTAATACTTGGTATGAATAAACAAATAAATAGTAAAGATACTAAAAAATCACTATACCTTAATGAAGAATTATCAGAGTACACAAAAAGAATTATAAATCTAGTATCAGAAGAATCAGGTATAAACTTTAATAATGATATATTGCTTTATGACCAATTAATATGTCACTTAAATGTTACAATGCACCAAATGCAAAGTAATGTTTATTTGGAAAATCCACTTTTAGATAATATAAAAAATAAATTTTGTTTTTTATTTACAGTAATTTCAAATTCAATAGGAATTGAGCAAAAAGAAAAACAAATAACTGAAGATGAAATAGGTTATCTTACTCTTCACTTTCAAACATCTTTAGAAAGAAAAAGTAATAAGAGAGAATCAACTAAAAAAGCAAGTATCGTATGCCCATTTAGCTTTGGAGTAAGTATGTTACTAAAAGTAAAGATAGAAAAGAGATTTAATAATATAGAAATAGTTGAAACACTAAGGGAAGAAGATTTAAGAAGAGATAACTTCAATAAAATGATAGATTTTATAATTGCATTTCAAGAATATGAAAATGTACAAAAGCCAATTTTTATAACAACACCACTATTTACTGATGAAGATGAAAATAAACTCAAAGAATTTACCAACAAAATAAAAGAAAAAGATACATCATATAAACTTATGAATAGATTAATGATGTCTGATTATTTAATAAGAGAGCTAGAACATAATGATATTTATGAGGCTATAGCATACTTAACTAATTTATTAATCGAAAAGCATTATGCAGATAAGGAGTATTTAAATTCTATTATAGAAAGAGAAAAGGCATATCCAACTAATGTCGGGAAAGGAATATTGTTTCCTCATGGAGATATGAAATATATAAAACAATCTGTCCTATGTTTTGCAAGATTGAAAACACCAATAAAAATTAGAAATGGAAAATACATAAAGATTATACTTTTGTTAGCTTATAAAAAAGATGATGATAGAAAAGTATTTAGAGAATTATTCAAAGAAATATCTAAATTGACAGAAGATGAAAATATGCTTGATGTGCTAAGTAAATGTGATATTAAAAATATAAAAAATATTCTTATATAAATTTATATCAAAATGTGAATAAGCACAAAATTTTCCATGTAATGGAAAAAGTTGTGCATGTTTTTTTGTTTTTATAAGATATTATATATCTATCAGATAGAAATCAGTTAAAAGTAGACAAGTAATTTAGGAGGAAGAAATGGAAGAAATAGTATTAAAGATTATAATTCATGCTGGAAATGCAAAATCTATGCTTTACGAAGCTCTTGATTGTGCAAAGGAAAACGATTTTGAAAAGGCTGATGAATTAATCGAAAGTGCAAATGAAGAAATATTAAAAGCACATAAAGTACAAACAGAACTTATACAAAAGGAAGCAGGAGGAAATAAGTCAGATATATCTATCTTACTAATTCACTCTCAAGACCATTTAATGACTTGTATGAGTGAAAGAAACCTTATAAAAGAAATGATAGTGCTAAGAAAAGAAATTCAAAAACTAAAATAAAAAGTAGTTAAGGGGGATTTAAGATAATGAAGAGAAAAGTATATTTATTTTGTAGTTTTGGGATGTCAACAAGCTTACTTGCAGGAAAGATGCAGAAAGTAGCAGATGAACACAATTTACCAATAGAAGTAGAAGCATTTCCAATAGCAGAAATTGATAAGATAGTTGCAGAAAAGAATCCAGATTGTATATTGTTAGGGCCTCAAGTTAAATACATGCTAAAGGAGTTAAAGCCAAAGTTTGAAGCTCAAGGAAAACCTGTGGATATAATAAACGAAACTGATTATGGAACTATGAATGGAGAAAAAGTACTAAAGCTTGCTATAAAATTAATAAAATCTAAACAAGCTTAAAGGCTTAAAATATAGTAAAAAGATACTGAGAAATGAGGGTGGATAGATGAATAAATTGGAAAGAATACTTATGCCATTGGCTGAAAAAATAGGTAAAAATAAATTATTAATTGCAATTAGAGATGGTTTTTTAGTATCATCACCATTATTGATAATAGGGTCGTTATTTTTATTAGTAGCAAACTTCCCAATAAAAGGATGGGACGAATTCGTAGGTCAAATTTTTGGTCCAGATTGGGCAGTAAAATTACAACAACCAACTATAGCGACCTTTGAAGTAATGACTTTACTTGCAGTTTTAGGAATTGGTTACTCTTATGCTAAACAAATAGATGTAGACCCAATTGCATCAGCAGCAGTTGCAATAGTCGCTTTTTTTATAGTGACACCATTTGTAATACCATATACACCAGAAGGAACAAAGGCAGTCTATATGGTAACAGGTATCCCATTAGGTTGGATGGGTTCTAAGGGAATGTTTGTAGGAATGATAACCGCAATAACATCTGTTAAATTATTTGCAGTAGTTGTCAAAAAAGGGTGGACATTGAAGATGCCAGATGGAGTTCCTCCAACTGTTTCAAAATCATTTGCTGCATTAATACCAAGTGCAATAGTTATGATAGTTTTCTTTTTAGTTAAGATTGCTTTTGAAGCTACACCATATGGAAGTATACATGAATTTATATTTAAGTTTTTACAAATGCCATTATTAAAATTAGGAAATAGTTTAGGTGCTATGGCAATAGCTTATATATTCTTACATTTATTCTGGTTCTTTGGAATAAATGGTAGTAGTGTTGTTGGAGCTGTCTATAATCCAATATTAAAAATTTTATCAGCTGAAAATTTAGCTGCTTTTCAAGCTGGTTCAAAAATACCAAACATAATAACTGGTCAATTCCAGGATATGTTTGCAACATTTGGTGGAGCAGGTAGTACACTATCCTTAATTATAGCTATGTTACTTATATGCAAAAGTAAACGTATAAAATCAATGGGTAAATTATCAATTCTACCAGGGATATTTGGAATAAATGAGCCATTAATATTTGGTCTACCAATAATGCTTAACCCAATATTATTGATACCATTTGCAATAGTTCCAACAATAAACATAATAATAGCTTATTTCTGTATGTCAGCAGGATTAGTACCACTTACAAATGGAGTTCAATTGCCATGGACAACTCCAATTATATTCTCTGGATTTCTAACAACAGGATGGCAAGGTGCCTTACTACAAATAATACTTCTTGTACTAGGAATATTTATGTACATGCCATTTATAAAAATGTTAGATAAACAATATTTAAAAGAAGAAAAAACAAATGTTGAAGAGGAAGATGATGATATATCTTTTGATGATTTAGTATTATAGGAGGAAAATTATGAAGAAAATAGTTATGATATTGGATCAAATACAAGCAGGTGCAGGTGGGAAAGAAAAAAGCAATATACCTCCTGCTGGAAAATCAAGCCCATTAGGTCCAGGTATAATGATGGAACCATTTTTAAAAGAATCTAAAGTGATAGCGACACTTTTTTGTGGGGATGAATTTTTTATAAACAATGAAGAAGAAGTGACAAATAAGATGATAGCTATGGTTAAAAAGTTAAATCCTGATGTAGTTATTTGTGGACCGAGTTTTAACTATGAAAATTTTTCTAAGATGTCAGCAATATTATCTAAAAGTATAAACAATAAAACGGATATACCAGCTTTTGCGGCTATGTCAGAAGAAAATACAGATATAATAAACGAATACAAAAATGATATATGTATAGTTAAGACACCTAAAAAAGGTGGAATTGGTCTTAACGATTCACTAAACAATATATGTAAATTAGCAAAATCAATAGCAAATAAAGAAGATATAACTTCAATGAGAGAAGAATTTTGTTATTAATTAATACTTCACCAATTGTCAAGTTTAAGTACCATACTATATTATGATTAAAGTATATGGATAGAGTTTATATAATTAAGGAGGGATTTTCTGATATGTGGGGAATGATAGCAACATGGAGAATGGCCATAGAAGGAATCACTGAAGCATCAGAACATTTAGAAAAAGGAATGGAAGCAGGAGATGCTGTAGAACTTGCTGTAAGAAAAGTTGAAGATTATCCATTCTATAAATCGGTTGGATATGGAGGACTTCCAAATGAAAACTGTGAAGTAGAACTTGATGCTGCATTTATGGATGGAAACACACTAGATATAGGAGCAGTTGCAGGTATAAGAGATTATTCTAATCCTGTCAGTATAGCTAGAAAATTAAGTTATGAGAAAGTGAATAATTTCTTAGTTGGAATAGGAGCTGAAGAGTATGCTCATAAAAATGGATTTGAAAGAAAAAATATGTTAACAGATAGAGCTAAGCTACATTATAAGAAGAGAAAAAAAGAAACTTTAGATAAAGGATTAAGCCCATATGCTGGTCATGATACTGTTGGGATGATATCTTTAGATAAAAATGGAAAGATGTGTGCAGCAACCTCAACAAGTGGTCTATTTATGAAGAAAAGAGGTAGAATAGGAGATTCTGCACTATCTGGTTCGGGGTTCTTCGTTGATAGTAGCATAGGAGGGGCTACAGCTACTGGTCTTGGAGAAGATTTGATGAAAGGATGTATATCATATGAGATAGTTAGACTTATGAAAGAAGGAAAACATCCACAAGAGGCATGTGATATAGCAGTAAATGAGTTAGATGAACAGCTTATCAAAAGACGAGGAAAAGCTGGAGATTTATCATTAGTTGCTATGAATAATAAAGGAGAGTGGGGAGTAGCTACAAATATAGCTGACTTTACATTTTCAGTAGCTACTAAAGCAGAAGCTCCTACAGTATATATATCAAATAGAATAGATGGTAAAACTATACATAAGGTTGTGTCAAACGAGTGGATGGAAGCATATGAAGCTAGGATAAAGGCACCAATAGAAGTGAGTGAATAAAGTTTGTATTTATACAGTAAAGTAGAGTTCTTTAATATTTAAAAGGAGATTTTTATGAATATCATAAACAATAAAGTAGATGAGATAAAAGAAGATTTATTAAGTGATATTGTAGATATTGTAAAAATACCTAGCGTTGAAGGGGAGCCAGAAAATGGCTTCCCTTTTGGCGAAAAGGTAGGAAAAGCACTTAATAAAGCACTAGAAATTTCAAGAAAATTAGGATTTAAAGTTAGAAACTTAGACAATTATATTGGTTATGCAGAATATGGAGATAGTAAAGATTATATCTGTGTAATTGGCCATGTAGATGTAGTACATGAAGGTAAAAATTGGATATATCAACCTTATGGAGGAGAGATATATAATGGAAGAATCTATGGTAGAGGGGTATTAGATAATAAAGGGCCTATAATGTGTTCTTTATATGGACTATATGTTATTAAAGAATTAAGTTTAAAGTTAGATAAAAAAGTTAGGATAATTTTTGGTACAAATGAAGAAAGTGGATTTAAAGATATACCATATTATTTAAAAAAAGAAAAACCTCCTATAATGGGGTTCACACCAGATTGCAAATATCCTGTTGTATATGGTGAAAAAGGTATGGCGAAAATTATAATCAAAAATAACTGTAACTATAAGGAAGACATATTTTTAAGCTTTATAGAAAACATGTCTGAAAAAGTGATTGTTACAAATCAAGAGTTACATAAAGAGAATAGTTACATAATGCTGGAGATAAAAGTAAAATATGACTTTAGTTATAAACTAGAAGATGTATTATATGAAATAAAATCTAATTTTCCTAATGGTACAGAGATAGAAGTAATTTCTAATTTTAATCCTGTATATTTTGATAAGGATAGTAAGCTTGTTAAAAAACTTCAAATAGCTTATGAAAGAGTAACATCATTAGATGGTACTCCAGTAACAACTAATGGAGGTACATATGCAAAAGTAATGCCAAATATAGTTCCATTTGGACCTTCGTTTCCAGGACAAAAAGGAATAGCACATAATCACGACGAATACATGGATATAGATGATATAATTTTAAATGCAAAGATATTTGCAAATGCAATATATGAATTAGCAAAGGAGTAGTTATGTTAGAGATAATAGGAATGACAGTAGAAGACGCTAAGATTATAGAAGATTGTGGCGCAGATAGAATAGAATTAGTTAGTGCTTTAACTGAAGGAGGACTGACACCAAGCTTTGGCCTTATAGAAAGTGTTGTTAACAGTGTAAAGATACCTGTGAATGTAATGATAAGACCTCATGCCAAAAGTTTTGTGTATAGTAAAGAAGATATAAGTATAATGTTAAAAGATATAAATATAGTCAAAGAGATTGGAGCTAATGGAGTTGTATTTGGAATGCTAGATAAGAATGATAATATAGACGAAGAAAATTTAGATTTTTTGTTGCAATACTGCGATAATCTTGATGTTACATTTCATAGAGCAATAGATGAATCAAATACAATAGAAAGTGTTAATATTCTAAAGAATTATGACAGAATTACAAATATACTAACATCAGGGGGCAAGGGAAATATAAAAGATAATATAAAAATTATAAAAGATATGATGCTTAACTCTAATAATATAAAAATTCTTTTAGGTGGAGGTCTTGATTTTAATAATATAGTTGAAATAAAGGGAGTAACTAAGGCAAATAATTTTCATTTTGGTACAGCTGTTAGAATAGATAAGAGTCCATTTGAAGATATAGACAGACAAAAGCTTAAACAATTAGTAGATATAATTTCGAAATAATATAAACATATATGATTTATACAACTTATTAGATTAAATAAAGAGTGTTAGTCAATTGTAGTTTGGGTATATGAATATTGATTAAGAAATTATTGTTATGATGCTTTACTACTTTTAGGTAATCTTGAAGCTAAACTAAATAGTGAAAGAAAAAATGAAATATGGAGGTCTTAGAAGGTGGATAACTATGAAAAATTTATAAAAGTTAAGTGGCATAGAATACATATAATTTCCTAAAATTACCACTTTATGACATGAATTCACATATTAATAAACAATTATTGGAGATATTTGTGGATAGAAAGGGCAATAAAAATAGCTTTAAATACACAGGAACAAGAGTTATTAACAGTTTTATCCACATTATCCACAGGGTATTGTTATAATATTAATCCACATAAGCATTAAGGTGATTAAAAATGAAAAATAATTCTATCAATTGAATAGAAAAAATCACAAAAGTTAATAATAAAAGAAGGATTATGAGAGTTCGTGTAGAATATATTATTAAAGTATAAATTTTCTTATACTGGCATAATTGAAGGGAGATGTACTTATGAACATAATTATATCTGGAAAACAAATCGAATTGACTGATGCAATAAAAAATAAAATCGAAAGCAAATTAAGTAAGTTAGATAATTACATTCATCCAGACACTGATGTAAAGGTTACAGTAAGTGCTAGAAAAACAAGACAAAAAATAGAAGTAACAATAGCTACTGTAAATGGTCCTATAATTAGAGCAGAAGATATGCAGGAAAATTTATACACAGCTATAGATGTTGTATATGATAAATTAAGTAGACAATTAAAAAAATATAAAAAGAGACTACAAGATAAGCATCAAGACAATAAGAGTATAAGATTCCAAGATGCAGAGATAAATCTAGCAGATGAACAAGAAGATTACGAAGATGAAAATCAAGATATAGTAATTCAAAGACGTAAGAAGTTTAGTGTTAAGCCAATGAGCGAAGAAGAAGCTGTATTACAAATGGAATTAGTAGGACATGATTTCTATATGTTCAAGAATATAGATTCAGATGAAATAGCCGTAGTTTATAAACGTCATAATGGCGGATATGGTATAATAGAACATGAATAAAGCAATTTAGATTTAATCATATTAGCTATCGATAAATTATTTATCGATAGCTTTTTAAATTAATATTAAAAGTATAGTTTTTATGGTAAAATGAATAATAGTACAATAAAGAACGAGGAGAGATGTAAAATATGAGCTTTATGGATAGTTTATTCAACATGGCAGATAAAAAAGAATTGAAAAAGTTCAGTAAGACTGTTGATATAATAGATTCATTAGAACCTAAATTTGAATCTATGGCAGACTCGGAACTTAAAAATATGACAAATACATTTAAAGAAAGATTAGAAAATGGAGAAAGTATAGATGATATACTTCCAGAAGCATTTGCAGTAGTCAGAGAGACTTCTAAAAGAGTATTAGGTCTTAGACACTACAGAGTTCAAATGATTGGAGGTATAGTATTACATCAAGGAAGAATAGCTGAGATGAAAACAGGTGAAGGTAAAACTTTGGTTGCAACTGCTCCTGTTTATTTGAATGCTCTTACTGGAAAAGGTGTACATGTTGTAACAGTAAATGACTACCTTGCAAAACGTGATAGAGACCAAATGGCAAAAGTTTATGAGTTTTTAGGAATGAGTGTAGGTGTTATTGTACATGGTCAAAATCCAAAAGTTAGAAAAGAACAATATGATTGTGATATAACTTATGGTACAAATAATGAATACGGATTTGACTACTTAAAAGACAATATGGTAATACACAAAGAGCAAAGAGTTCAAAGAGGATTAAATTATGCGATAGTGGATGAGGTCGACTCTATACTTATAGATGAAGCTAGAACACCACTTATTATATCTGGTCCTGGAGATAAATCAACTCACTTATATTCAGATGCAAATACATTTGTGTTAACTTTAAAACCAGATGACTATGAATTAGAAGAAAAAGATAAGGCTGTATCTCTAACAGCATCAGGTATACAAAAAGCAGAGGTATATTTTAATGTTGATAATATAACAGATATATCTCATACAGAGTTATACCACCATATAAATCAGGCTCTAAGAGCACATGTAATAATGAAAAAAGATGTTGATTATGTTGCTAAAGACGGAGAAATAGTAATAGTTGATGAGTTTACTGGTAGACTTATGTTTGGTAGAAGATATTCAGAAGGCTTACATCAAGCAATAGAAGCAAAAGAAGGTCTTAAAATACAGAGAGAATCTAAAACACTAGCTACTGTAACATTCCAAAATTACTTTAGAATGTATAAAAAACTTTCAGGTATGACTGGTACAGCAAAAACAGAAGAAGAAGAGTTTAAAGCAATATATAAAATGGATGTTTTCCAAGTGCCTACTAATAAGCTTATGGTAAGAGAAGATTTACCAGATTGTGTATATAAAAGTGAGATAGGTAAATTTAACGCTGTAGCTGAAGAAATAATTGAAAGACACAAAGTTAATCAACCAATACTTGTAGGTACAGTTTCGATAGAAAAGTCAGAACTACTATCACAAATATTAAAGAAAAAAGGTATTAAACATGAAGTGTTAAACGCTAAACACCATGATAAAGAAGCAGAAATAATAGCACAAGCAGGTAGACTTGGAGCTGTTACAATAGCTACTAACATGGCTGGTCGTGGTACTGATATAGTTTTAGGTGGGAATCCAGATTTCTTAACTAAGAGAGAAATGAGAAGAAATGGATTTAAAGAAGATGTAGTAAATAGAGTTGATACTCCAATAGAAGGAATACCTGTGGCAGGAAATGAAATTTTATTTGAAGCTAGAGCAGAGTACGAAAGATTATATAAACAATTTAAGCAACAAACAGAAGAAGAACAAAAACAAGTGATAGAAGCAGGTGGACTTGCTATAATTGGTACAGAAAGACATGAATCTCGAAGAATAGATAACCAGTTAAGAGGTCGTGCTGGTCGTCAAGGTGACCCAGGTAGCTCAAGATTTTATATAGGGCTTGATGATGACCTTATGAGATTGTTTGGAAGTGATAGAATATCTGGAATCGTAAATAAAATAGGTCTTGAAGAAGACATGCCTATAGAACATAGAATATTATCTAAATCTATTGAAGGTGCACAAAAGAAAGTCGAAGGTAAAAACTTTGGAATAAGAAAACATGTACTTCAATATGATGATGTTATGAATAAGCAAAGAGAAATAATATATGCAGAGAGAAAACGTGTATTAGAAGGTGAAGATTTACAAGAGCAAGTACAGTCAATGACTCATTCTATAATAGAAGAATCAGTGACTCTTTATACAAAAGATAAAGGATTTGATGAAGACGGATTTAAGGAACATATGTATAATCTGTTCTTACCAAAAGGTAGTATAGAAATCCCAGAGATAGAAAAGCTTAATCCAGTTGAAATAACAGAAAAAGTTTATGAAATAGCTATGAAGATATATACTGCAAAAGAAGAACAAATAGGTTATGAAAGAATGAGAGAAGTTGAGAGAGTTATCTTACTTCAAGCTGTTGATAATCATTGGATAGACCATATAGATGCAATGGATCAATTACGTCAAGGTATAGGGCTTCGTGCTGTAGGTCAACAAGACCCAGTTATTGCTTATAAAATGGAAGGTTTTGATATGTTTGATGAGATGAATAAACATATCAAAGAAGATACTGTAAGATATTTATTTAATATAACAATAGAGGCTCCAGTGGAAAGAAAAGCAGTTGTAGATGTTGAAAATCTAACTTCTCCATCAGATGGAACTCTTCCAACAAGTAAAACTATTAAAAAAGATGAAAAGGTTGGAAGAAATGATTTATGTCCTTGTGGAAGTGGCAAGAAATATAAAAACTGTTGTGGAAGATAGTCTTGGAGGATTAAATGTTAAGGATACAAGAGTATAGACATAGTGTGGAGCAAATAGCTTCAAATTTAGAAGAATTGAGGGTTTCTCTTTGACGTAGCTTCATTGATGGAAAAGATAAAAATTAATGAAGAGAAGATAAACAAACAAGATTTTTGGAATGATAATGAAGTAGCACAAAAAGTACTTCAAGAAAATAAAGCTTTAAAAGAAACTCTAGATGAATATGAAAGTCTAAACAACTTATTAGAAGATATAGAAGTATTAATTGAAATAGGTCTAGAAGAAGAGGATGATTCTGTTGAAAAGGATATAGAAAAGTCTATAGAATCAATAGAAGAAAAATTATCTGAGATGAAAATAAAAACTCTTCTAAATGGTGAGTATGATAAAAATAATGCTATATTATCTATAAATGCTGGAACTGGAGGTCTAGACGCTCAAGATTGGGCTCAGATGCTTCTAAGAATGTATATAAGATGGGCAGAAGGTAAGGGTTATAGAGTTAAGCTTTTAGATATAATATCAGACCCTGAAGCGGGAATAAAGACATCTACAATTCTTGTAGAGGGAACCAACACTTATGGATATTTAAAAAGTGAAAAAGGGGTTCATAGATTGGTAAGAATATCTCCATTTGACCCATCAGGAAAGAGACATACTTCATTTGCTTCTATAGATGTAACACCAGAGTTAGATGAAAATATAGAAGTGGAAATTAATCCATCAGATTTAAAGATAGACACATATAGAGCGTCTGGTGCTGGAGGACAGCATGTAAATACAACTGACTCAGCCGTTAGAATAACACATATTCCTACTGGTGTAGTGGTTCAGTGTCAAAATGAAAGGTCTCAACATTTAAATAAAGATAGAGCTATGAGACTTTTGATGGCAAAATTGATAGAGTTAAAAGAATTAGAGCAAAAGGAAAAAATAGAAGATATACAAGGCAAATACTCACAAATAACGTGGGGTAGCCAAATTAGGTCATATGTTTTCCAACCATATAAGTTAGTCAAAGACCATAGGACAAATGCTGAGTTTGGAAATGTAGATAGTGTGATGAATGGAAATATAGACTTGTTTATCAATGAATACTTAAAAATGAATAAGACAGTTTAATAAATAATGCACAGTAATTAAGATAGATATATAAGAAGGTTAGTGCTTACTATGCACTTTTTACAGCACTTAGGCTGAGGACTACAACCCTCAGCCTTCGTTCTGTTTGTTATACTTATGAAAAAACTAACATTAGGAGTGAAAAAAATTGGATATAAATCAAATCTTAAAAAATGAATTTAATCTCAGAGACGAACAAATAAATAATACACTAAAGCTTATTGATGAAGGAAATACAATACCCTTTATAGCTAGATACAGAAAAGAAATGACTGGTGAGATGAGTGATGTCACATTAAGAGAATTCTATGAAAAATTGATGTATCTAAGAAACCTTCAAAGTAGAAAAGATGATGTAGTTAGGTTAATAGATGAACAAGGAAAATTAACAGATGAGATAACACAAAATATAGAAAAAGCAAAAACACTACAAGAAGTAGAAGATATATATGCGCCATATAAACAAAAGAAAAGGACTAGAGCAACAATAGCAAAAGAAAAAGGTCTAGAAAATCTAGCAGTATCAATACTAGAGAGGAATCTAGATAATATAGATTTAGAGGCAAAGAGTTATATAAATGAAGAAAAAGAAGTAATTTCTGTTGAGGATGCCCTAAAAGGCGCAAGAGATATAATTGCAGAAACAGTTTCAGATGATGCTAAGATTAGAAAATACATAAGAGAGCTTGCTTTAAGACAAGGAATGATAGTTAGTAAAAGTTCTACTGATGAGAAATCAGTTTATGATATGTATTATGATTATAGTGAAGCAGTAAAAAGTATGGCTCCACATAGAGTTTTAGCAATAAATAGAGGAGAAAAAGAGAATTTTTTAAAAGTTAAATTAGAAATAAATAATGATAAAGTTTTAAATTATATAGTAAATGAATATGTAAATGATAAAAACTTTAAGAATAAAGATGAAATTGTAAATTCAATAGAAGATTCGTATAAAAGATTAATTTTCCCATCTATAGAAAGAGAAATAAGAAATCATCTGACAGAAATAGCTCAAGAAAGAGCTATAAGTGTATTTGGAAAAAATGTTAAAAGTTTATTACTTCAACCACCAGTTAAAGATAAAGTAGTTATGGGATTTGACCCTGCATTTAGAACTGGTTGCAAAATAGCAGTTGTAGATAAAAATGGTAAATTATTGGACTATACAACAGTATATCCAACAGACCCTCAAAATAATGTAGAAGGGGCAAAGAAGGCTTTAAAAGAATTAATTGAGAAATATAATATAGAAATAATTTCAATAGGAAATGGGACAGCATCAAGAGAATCAGAAACATTTGTATCAGAAATGATAAAGGAGATAGATAGAGAAGTTCAATATGTTATAGTCAGTGAGGCTGGTGCATCAGTTTATTCAGCATCTGAACTTGCAAATGAAGAACATCCAGATATAAATGTATCAATAAGAGGAGCTATATCTATAGCGAGAAGACTACAAGACCCATTAGCAGAACTTGTAAAAATAGACCCTAAGAGTATAGGTGTAGGTCAATATCAACATGACTTAAACAAGAAGAGATTAGAAGAAGTATTAAATGGAGTTGTTGAGGATTCTGTAAATAGTGTTGGAGTAGATTTAAATACTGCATCATATTCTCTCTTAGAGCATATTGCAGGAATAAGTAAGGTTATCGCAAAAAATATAATAGCATATAGAGAAGAAAATGGAGACTTTACATCAAGAGTCCAATTGAAAAAAGTAAAAAGACTTGGACCTCAAGCATTTACTCAATGTGCTGGATTTATGAGAATTTTAGATGGAAAAAATCCTCTAGATAATACAGGTGTACATCCTGAAAGTTATGATATATGCAAAAAAATGATTGAAATAATAGGATATTCTTTGGATGATGTAAAAAATAAAAATATAGAAGAAATAGATGAAAAAGTTAAGGAAATTGGTTTGAGAGAATTAAGTGAAAAATTGGAAGTAGGTCAAGTTACTTTAAGAGATATAATAGCTGAAATCAAAAAACCAGGAAGAGACCCAAGAGAAGAAGGTATAAAGCCTATACTTAGAACTGATGTCTTAAAAATTGAAGATATACAAGAAGGAATGTCTTTAAAAGGTACTATAAGAAATGTTGTAGATTTTGGAGCATTTGTAGATATTGGAATAAAAAATGATGGATTAGTTCATAAATCAGAAATGAGTAATAGCTTTGTAAAAGACCCTATGAGTATTGTTACAGTAGGTGATATAGTAGATGTAAAAGTAATTGGAATTGACTTAAATAAAAAAAGAGTAGCATTGTCAATGAAAAAATAGGCTAATTTATGTTTAGTTATGCTACTTACATGTAACAATTATAAATGTAAGTAGCATAATAAAAAATTTAAGAAATTATGAAATGAGATTGTAAAAAAATAATATTTAAAATAATTAGTATAGTATTGAAAATCAGGAGGAAAATGAATGGTTTTTGTAAAAAATGGTAACATAAATACCATAACAAATGGAATAATTCAGGGAGATATACTTATAGACCAAGGAAAAATAATAGAAATAGGAAAAGATTTAATAGCACCTTTAGATGTAGAGGTGATAGATGCAAGTGGTAAATTTGTGTTTCCAGGGTTTATAGATGCCCATACTCATTTAGGATTATGGGAAGATGGTATAGGATTTGAAGGAGCAGATGGAAATGAAGAAACTGACCCAATAACACCACAATTAAATCCTATAGATGGGATTAATCCAATGGACAGAACATTTAAAGAAGCTTTTGAAGGTGGTATAACTTCTGTATGTACAACTCCTGGAAGTGCGAATGTTATGGGAGGTCAATGTATAGCTATAAAGACATATGGAAAAAGAATTGATAAAATGGTAATAAAAAATCCAGTAGCATCTAAAATAGCCTTTGGAGAAAATCCAAAAAGTTGTTATGGTCAAGATGATAAATCTCCACAAACTAGAATGGCAATAGCTTCATTACTTAGAGAAAATCTTAAAAAAGCAGAAGAATATTTAGAGGAAGTCGACCTGTATGAAAGTCATGATGATGAAGACTGTGAAAAACCTGAATATGATATAAAAATGGAAAGTTTGATACCTGTTTTAAGAGGAGAAATTCCTTTTAAAGCACATGCCCATAGAGCTGATGATATGTTCACAGCTATAAGGATTGCAAAAGAGTTTAATTTAAAGCTTACATTAGACCATTGTACAGAAGGTCATCTTATAGTGGATGAGCTATTGGAAGAAGGATTTCCTGTAATAGTAGGACCATCATTATCAGAAAGGTCTAAATTTGAACTTAGAAATTTAACGTTTAATACAGCTGGAATACTTTCAAATGCAGGGCTTGATGTGTGTATAATGACAGACCATCCAGTAATACCAGTTCAATATCTTCCAATATGTGCAGGGATAGCAGTTAAGCATGGTATGAAAAAAGAAAAAGCAATAGAATCCATTACAATAAATCCAGCTAAGACTCTAGGGATTGAAGATAGAGTAGGTTCTATAGAAGTTGGGAAAGATGCAGATATAGTAATTTGGGATAATTCTCCACTAGAGATTCAAAGTAAGGTGCTTTACACGATAATAAATGGTAAAGTAGTGTACGAAAAAAAATAACTTGACAATTATTAAAAAATTAACTAATATAAGAGTGTAAGGAAAATTAAAAAATCAAAGAAGATCTTCGGGGCAGGGTGAGATTCCCTACCGGCGGTATAGCCCGCGAACTACTTAGGTGGTTGATTTGGTGAAATTCCAAAGCCGACAGTAAAGTCTGGATGAGAGAAGATATTTATGGAATATAAATAAGTTTATTTTAGTTTGTTTAAACTATATCCATAAAAACTCGAAGATAGGGTCTTCGAGTTTTTTGTTTTTCCTAAAAAATATAAATATATTTATTAGGAGGATAATAATTATGCAAAGTACAGCAAAAAGAGGTAATATGATTTCAACAAGAACTTTAGTAGTAATGTCAATTTTATCAGCAATATCTTATTTACTAATGTTTATTCAAGCACCAATACCAGGTATATTTCCAGATTTCTTAAAAATTGACTTATCAGATATTCCAGCAATATTTGGTGGTATGTCTTTAGGGCCAGTGGTTGGGTTTGGAATAGTTGTAGTAAAAAATGTACTACAAGCAATTACAGCAACAACAACTGGAGGGATAGGAGAATTTGCAAATATATTAATTGGTGGTTCTTATGTAATGATACTTTGTTATTCATATAAGAGAAGTAAAGATTTAAAAGGTGTATTAATTGGTTTTGTATTAGGAACAATAGCAATGACTATAATTGGTTCATTAGTGAATTATTTTGTAATGTTACCACTTTATGGTCAAATGATGGGACTAGATGCTATAATAGGCTTAGGTTCAGCTCTAAATCCTAAAATTCACGACCTATTTACTTTTGTAATTTGGATGATAGCTCCATTTAATGTACTAAAAGCTGTGATAATATCTTTAGTAACATTACCACTTTATAAAAAAATGGGAAATGTAATAAAAAAATAATCAGACAAGAAAATATAAAATTTTAAAATTAAATATATTGGAAAGCCATAATTTATTTATAACTTCAGTCTCATGTTGTGATTGATGTATTAAATACATTATGGCTTTATTAATTTATCAAAAAATGTATTTAAAATAAGAAATATTTAGACAGATTTAATTTTTAAAATAAAGGAAGAATTAAAACGATTAACTATTAAAATACTAAAAAGGTATCTACAATATGCAGAGCGAATTCATAATAAACAAAAAATAAAGTTATTATTAAGAATAAATAATGTTTTGAACTGTAATTCTTAATAATAGCTAATTTAATAATGATAGGAGAGTAGATTTATGAAAGTATGTAAAAAAATGAAAAAAGTATTTTTAGACGATAAAGGGTATTATTTTAATAGTGATTGGGAAAATATTCATATAGGCATTGATAGTGAAATGTTAGGAGATTCTTTAAAGCATATTACGAATGAATATATTGAAAATATGGAAAGAGTGAAGTATGATTATCATGAATTAGAAAATATAAATAACCAAACAGATGGTATGTGTATTTTAGCGGTAAGGCAGAATTATAAAGCTTTGAAGTATGTAAAAGAGCAAACAGAAGAATTATGTTTAGAAGCTATAAGGTACAATTATAGAGCACTTGAATATGTAAAAGAACAAACTGAGTATATATGTCTTGAAGCAATAAAAAAGGATTGCAATGCACTTAAGTATGTAAGAAATCAAACAGAAGAACTTATTATAAAAGCAATAAGATGTTCTTCTAATATAGATGTTGTAAGTATATTAAAAGCTTTAGAGGTTCAAACAAGAAAAATATGTTTAGAATCAATTAAAAAAGATGGCAGGTGTCTTGCATATGTTAGAGAACAAAGTGAAGAATTATGTATAGAAGCAATAAAACGAAACTATAAAGCACTTCAATATGTACAAAACCAAACAGAAAAAATGTGTATAGAAGCTGTAAGTCAAAATGGTATGGCATTACAATATGTAAACCAGCAAACAGAAAAAATATGTTTAGAAGCAGTTAAACAAGATGGAAGGAGCCTACAATTTGTTAATAATAAGACAGAAGAAACATGTATAAGAGCTATAAGATATTTGGATAAAAAGTACAATATTAAAGATGTACTAAATTACATAGATAACTATACAGAAGAGATATGTACAGAGATTGTAAGACAAAATGGAAAGATGCTTATGTATATAAAAAATCAAACAGAAAAAATGTGCATTGAAGCAGTAAAAGAAAATTATAAATCTCTCAAGTACGTAAAAGAGCAATCAGAGGAAATATGTAAAGAAGCTCTAAAACAAAATTGTAAGGCAAAAGAATATGTAAAGATTGCTATTGATGATTATATATAAGTTTTGATTAAAAAATAGCTACGCACACTCATGACTTTAGCCATGGGAGGTTCAGAGAATCATCAATATTGAAAGATAAACAAAAAAGATAAATAGAAGTACTTTATAATAGTTGGGGCTTATACTATAATTAATTAAGCAGTGATATAAATTCACACGACGATTATATCAAGATGGAGATGAATTAATGGCAAAAATATATTTAGAAAATGAAAGTAAAACTAGAGAAATAGGACATAAATTAGGTAAATTATTAAAAGAAGGTAGTGTAATTTGTTTAGTGGGGGATTTAGGAGCTGGAAAGACCACAATGACACAAAGTTTAGCAGACTCATTAGGAATAAATGATTATATAACAAGTCCAACTTTTACTATAATAAACGAATATGAAGGAAAAATACCTTTGTATCATTTTGATGTTTATAGAATTGGTAGTAGTGATGAAATGTATGATATTGGATATGATGAATATATAAATTCAAATGGAATCTGTATAATTGAATGGGGTAATTTAATAGAAGATATACTTCCAAAAGAATATTTAAACATAGAATTAAGATACAAAGATGAAGGAAGAGAAATGATATTAACTCCAAAAGGAGATTATTATAAAGGTATAGTTGAGGAGTTGATTAAATAATGAAGATATTAGGTATAGATACATCTTCTATGGCAGCAAGTGTAGCAGTTGTCGAAGATGATAATTTAATCTGTGAGTTTACAGTAAATAACAAAAAAACTCATTCACAAAAGCTTATGCCAATGATAGAAAATATGTTGGATATGAGTGATTTAAACATAAAAGAGATGGATTTGTTAGCTATATGTATAGGGCCTGGTTCATTTACAGGTCTTAGAATAGGTATGGCTACAGTAAAAGCTATAGCCCATGTAAATAATCTACCAATAATAGCAGTAAATTCTTTAGAATCTTTAGCTGGTAATATGAATTTATGCGAAAGAAAAATATGCTCTATATTAGATGCACAAAAAAATCAGGTTTATTCAGCTAAATATAAGTTTGAAGATGGAGAGTTAATAGGGTTAGATAGTGTTGATGTTGTAGAGTTTGAAACTTTACTAAAAGAGATTAAATCAAGTGATGAAGAATTTATAATAGTTGGAGAAGCTGTTTATAAATATAAGGATGAGCTAGAAAACATAAAAAATATAAAGATACCTTCACCAGCTCATAATGTATCTAAAGCAGGAAGCTTATGTTCTGTAGCATTAAATAAATATAGTAAAAATATAGATGTACATACTTGTTATACAATAAACCCTATGTATATCAGAAAATCTCAGGCTGAAGTACAATATGACGAAAAAATGAAGAGGATAAATAATGAAAGATAATACAAAACAAATAGTAGATGATGTAAAAATAGAAGAAATGACTATTAAAGATATAGATGAAGTTTTTGAAGTAGAAAAAAATTGTTTTGAAGATTATTGGTCAAAAGAATCTTTTAGAAAAGAGTTATCTAATGAAGTTGCAAAGTATATAGTAGCAAAACTAGATGGAAAAGTAGTTGGATATGTTGGAATTTGGCTTATAATTGATGAAGGGCATATAAATAATGTAGCTGTTCATAGTGACTATAGAGGCAGAAAAATAGGAGATAAGTTAATAAAAAGATTAGTTGATTTATGTAAAGATAATAATATTGCGTCTATGACATTAGAAGTTAGAGCATCAAATAAAATAGCACAAAATCTATATAGAAAATATGGATTTAAAATGGGTGGAATCAGAAAAGAATACTACAGTGATAATAAAGAAGATGCAATTATAATGTGGAACCAATTAAAAGAGGTGTAGAGTTTATGGGTGATATAATAACATTAGCTATAGAGAGTAGCTGTGATGAGACAGCTGCATCAGTTTTAAAAAATGGTAGAGAAGTACTTTCAAACATAATCTCTACTCAAATAGAAACACATAAAAAGTTTGGCGGTGTAGTACCAGAGGTGGCTTCAAGAAAACATGTGGAAAATATTGATATAGTTGTTCAAGAAGCTTTAGACAAGGCAAATATAGGATTTAATGATATAGACCACATTGCAGTTACATATGGTCCAGGGCTAGTAGGGGCTTTATTAGTTGGATTATCCTATGCTAAAGCACTTGCATATACATTGGATATTCCTCTTGTAGGAGTAAATCATATTGAGGGACATCTAAGTGCAAACTATATAGAACATAAAGATTTAAAACCTCCTTTTATAACATTAATAGTATCGGGAGGTCATACTCATTTAGTAGAAGTTAAAGATTATGGTAAATATGAAATTTTAGGAAAGACGAGAGATGATGCGTCTGGAGAAGCCTTCGATAAGATTTCAAGAGCTATGAATTTGGGTTACCCAGGAGGTCCTATTATTGATAATTTAGCTAAAAAGGGAAATAAGCATGCTATAGAATTTCCAAGAGCTTATTTAGAAGAGGATAGCTATGACTTTAGTTTTAGTGGTCTAAAATCTTCTGTATTGAATTATTTAAATGGAAAAAGGATGAAAAATGAAGAAATAGTAGTTGAAGATGTTGCTGCATCTTTTCAAGAAGCTGTAGTTGAAGTTTTAGCTACTAAAGCATTAAAGGCAACAAAAGATAAAGGTTATGATGTTATAACTCTTTCTGGTGGAGTTGCTTCTAACTCTGGTCTTAGAGCTAAAATAACAGAACTTGCAAAAGAAAGTGGAATTATAGTTAAATATCCTCCTTTAATTTTATGTACAGATAATGCTGCTATGATAGGTTGTGCAGGATATTATAATTTCATAAACAATAAAACACATGATATGAGTCTGAATGCAGTTCCAAATCTTAAGATAAACCAGTAATATAAACTAGGTTTAAAAATAAATTGAGTAAGTATTTTTATAAAATTAAATATAGTGTCTATTAAAGCTTAAAACAAGACCATGGATAATCTTTATATTCTAATAAATCAGGAGGTTTTTTAGATATTTAGGTATAAGGTAAATTTATGGTCTAAATTGTTTTAAGTTTTATTTTTTTGTAGAAAGATTATTTTAGAAAGTGGGTAATAGACTCTTTTTTTTCATTCTTAAAAAGTTTTATACTAAGTGTAGAAAGTTTAAGGAGGGGAAGAAATGAGTCAAAGTAAAGAAGATAAAATAAGAAGTATTTTAGAAGCAAAAAATATTAAAGCAAATTTTCAAAATCAAGAAAATTTAGATGAACTTAGTGAAAAAAAAGCAAGTAAAAGAGCAGATGATTTATTGAATGTATATTACAATACATTGTCTACAGCTGATATGGAATTTCCATATTGGTACAATAGAGAATATAGAAAATCAGATGGTGATATAGCAGTAGTTAGAAGAGCTAAAGCTCTTAAAGCTGCTTTTTCTCATATGACACCAAATATAATACCTGGTGAGAAGATAGTAATGCAAAAAACACGCCATTATAGAGGCTCTTTCCCAATGCCTTGGGTAAGTGAAAGTTTCTTTGTTGCTCAGGGAGAACAAATGAAAGAAGAAGCAAAGAAGTTAGCTAGCAATACAGCAGATGAGCTTACAAAATTTGGTTCTGGTGGAGGAAATGTAACTGAAAGTTTTGGAAATGTTGTTTCAATAGCTGGTAAATTTGGAATGAGAAAAGAAGAAGTTCCTGTTCTTGTAAAAATGGCAAAAGAATGGGTTGGAAAATCAGTTGAAGATTTAGGATTTCACTATGAAAAGATGATGCCAGATTATGATTTAAAAGAAAATTTAATGAGTACACTTATATGCATGTTTGATTCAGGATATACACTTCCTCAAGGTAGAGAAGTTATAAACTATTTTTATCCTTTAAATTATGGATTAGATGGAATTATAGAAATGGCAAAAGAATGTAAAAAAGCAGTCGCAGGAAATGCATCTGGAGATGGTCTTATCGGAATGGATCGTCTATATTTTTATGAAGCTGTTATTCAAGTTATTGAAGGGTTACAAGCTTGGATTTTAAACTATGCAAAACATGCAAAATATTTAGAGAGTATAGAAACAGATTTAGAAGCAAAAAAAGAATATTCAGATTTAGTAGAGATATTAGAACATATTGCACATAAACAACCTCGTACATTTAGAGAAGCTCTTCAATTGACTTATACAATCCATATAGCATCAGTAAACGAAGATGCGATATCTGGTATGTCTATAGGTCGCTTTGGTCAAATTTTATATCCTTGGTATGAACAGGATATGGAAAAAGGACTAATTACAAAAGAAGAAGTTATTGAATTATTAGAACTTTACAGAATAAAAATCACTTGTATTGACTGTTTTGCTTCAGCAGGTGTAAATGGAGGAGTATTATCAGGAAATACATTTAATACTTTATCTATAGGTGGTTTAAGAGAAGATGGTTCTACAGGAGCTAATGAATTAGAAGAATTATTATTAGAGGCAAGTATGAGATGTAGAACTCCTCAACCTAGCTTGACTATGTTATATGATGAAAAACTTCCAGAAGATTTTTTAATGAAAGCTGTTGAATGTACAAAACTTGGTTCTGGTTATCCAGCATGGGTAAACAATTCAAATGGGACAACATTTATGATGAAGCAATTTGCCGATGAAGGAATGACTGTTGAAGAAGCTAGAGCATTTGCATTAGGTGGATGTCTTGAAACATCTCCAGGATGCTGGAAACAACTGACTTTAAATGGAAAGACATATTCTATTGCAGGTGGAGCAGGACAATCTGCTGGTTCTGGAGTTCACTTTATTGCTAATCCCAAAATCTTAGAGCTTGTTCTTATGAATGGTAAAGACCATCGTATGAATATACAAGTATTTGAACCTCATAATAAGCCATTAGATACTTATGAAGAAGTTGTAGAAGTATTTAAAGATTATTATAAACAAGCGATAAATGTTCTTGAGAGAGCAAATAATATTGAGTTAGATATATGGAGAAAGTTTGATACTTCTATAATAAATTCTCTATTAAAACCAGACTGTTTAGATAAAGGTCAACATATAGGAAATATGGGCTATCGTTATAATGCAACATTAAATGTAGAAACTTGTGGAACTGTTACTATGGTTAATTCATTTGCTGCACTTAAAAAACTTGTATATGATGACAAAACTTTTACAGTTGAAGAAATGAAGGATGCTGTATTAAATAATTTTGGATTTAAAGACGCATTAGAAGTTGGTAATTATTCTATGGCAGACCAAGTAAAAGTAGATAAGACTGGCAAATATGATGCTATTTATAAGGCCTGTCTTGATGCACCTAAATATGGAAACAATGATTTGTATGCAGATACGATTCTTAAAAATTATGAAATATGGTTAGCAAAAGTGTGTGAAGAAGCACAATCTTTATATGCTAAAAAAATGTATCCTTGTCAAATTTCTGTATCTACACATGGGCCACAAGGAGCTGCCACTTTAGCTACTCCAGATGGTAGATTAAGTGGAACAACATATTCAGATGGTTCAGTTTCTGCATATGCAGGAACAGATAAAAATGGTGTGTATGCATTATTTGAATCTGCAACTATTTGGGACCAAGCAGTAGTTCAAAATTCTCAAATGAATTTAAAACTTCACCCAACAACTATTAGAGGACAACAAGGAACAAAAAAACTGTTAGATTTAACAAGAAGTTATTTAAGAAAAGGTGGATTCCATATTCAATACAATGTTGTGGACTCAGAAACTTTGAAAGATGCACAAAAAAATCCTGACAATTATCGTCAACTAATGGTACGTGTTGCTGGATTTACTCAATATTGGTGTGAGTTAGGTAAACCAATACAAGATGAAGTAATTGCTAGAACAGAGTATGAAGGGGTGTAAAATATGAGAAAACATAGTGATTGTATGAATTTTTGCGCAGTAGATGCCACTAAAGGGATTTGTAGATTATCAAAACAAATGATTAATCTAGATGATGAAGCATGTTCAGAAATAAAAGTAATGCCAAAATGTAAAAATTGTAAAAATTTTGTTGACGCTAATGATGAAGGTATAGGTAAATGTGTTGGGTTAGAAAATAAAGATTGGGTATACTCAACATTAAACGCAATTACTTGTGAAGGGCATGTGTTTAATGAATAGTCAAAGCCAATTAGAAGGAATGATTTTTGATATACAAAGCTTTTCAGTTCATGATGGGCCAGGTTGTAGAACAACTGTATTTTTAAATGGATGTCCACTTAGTTGTAAGTGGTGTGCAAATCCTGAAAGTTGGACTGTTAGACCACATATGATGTTTAGTGAGTTGTCTTGTCAATATGAAAATGGATGTACTGTATGTCATGGTAAATGTAAAAATGGTGCATTGAGTTTTGACCTTGACAATAAGCCCGTCATAGATTGGGATATATGTAAGAATTGTGAGAGTTTTGAATGTGTCAACTCATGTTATTATAATGCGTTTAAATTATGTGCAAAACCCTATACTGTAGATGAACTTGTAAAGGTGATTAAGCGTGATTCTAACAACTGGAGAAGTAATGGAGGAGTAACATTTAGTGGAGGAGAGCCACTACTTCAACATGAATTTTTACATGAAGTGCTATTAAAATGTCATGAAACAAATGTGCACACTGCTATTGAAACGAGTGCATGTGTTTCAAATGAAATTTTTAATAATATATTTAAGGATATAGACTTTGCGTTTATTGATATAAAGCATATGGATAGAGAAAAACACAAAGAACAAACAGGTGTGTATAATGATTTAATATTAGAAAACATATCAAATCTTGTAAACTCTGACTGGGGTGGAAGATTAGTACTTAGAGTACCAGTTATTTCAGGGTTTAATGATAGTATGGAAAATATAAATGATATTATATCTTTTATGCATAAAAATAATTTAGTAGAAATTAACCTATTACCATTTCATAGACTAGGAGAATCAAAGTGGATTCAATTAGGTAAAGAATATGAGTATTCTGATAAAGGAGATGTTGATGAAGAACATCTTGAAGAATTACAGGACATATTTTTAGATAATGGCATAGCCTGTTATGTTGGACATGAGACTGCTTTTTAGAAATAAATATCATAAAAATTAAATATTAGTTTGCAGAAGGGAGTTATCGCATGAGTAAATTAAATTTATTCTGTGATAGCTTCTTTTTGCTATTCATACTCTACTATATAGTTCATCCAGCGTTAATTAAAAATATAATGGACATAAAAAATATCATAAATATGTGATAAGATAAATATATAGAAATATTTTACTTATTTTGGGGTTGTTATATATTTAGGTACTGGGGTGATATAGTTGAACCAAGAAATATTTTTTAAAGTAATGAATGAAATATTGGAAAATATTGATGAAGGGGTACATTTTGTTAATAAAGAAGGGAAAACTATAATCTACAATGATTCTGTACAAAAAATGGAAAAAATGAATAGACATGATATTTTAACTAATTCATTTTTTGATATAGTCAGCAAAATGAAAATAAATAGAAGTACACTAGTAGAAGTTTTGGAAAAAAGGGAAATTATTAAAGACAATATTCAAAAATATCTAGATAAAAATGGAAAAGAAATAACAGCAATAAATACTACGATACCAATTGATATTAAAGGAGAATTTGTAGGGGCACTTGAAATATCAAAGAATATGACAACTATAGAAAATTTATTAAACAGAAGCTATAAAAAAAATTTAGTTAATAAAGTTAATAATAAACAAAAAAATGGCTATGAATTTGATGATATTTTAGGTGAAAGTGATTTGATTAAAGAGGCAATAGCAAAATCTAAGAAAGCTTGTAAGTCTGATGCCTCAGTATTTATATATGGTGAAACTGGGACAGGCAAAGAGTTATTTAGCCAGTCCATTCACTATGGAAGTAATAGAAAAAATTATCCGTTTATAGCACAAAATTGTGCAGCTTTACCAGAATCATTATTCGAAGGAATACTATTTGGAACTGCTAAGGGAGGATTTACAGGTGCAATAGACAGGCCAGGTTTATTTGAACAAGCTAACAAAGGAACATTATTATTAGATGAAATAAATTCCATGCCTATTATGTTACAGGCTAAATTACTAAGGGTTTTGCAAGAAGGTTATGTAAGAAGAGTTGGAGGGACCAAAGATATACCTGTTGATGTAAGAATTATTGCAACAACAAATGAAAGTCCAAGAGTTATTTTAAATGAGAATAAAATTAGAAAAGATTTATATTATAGGCTTAACATAATACATATAAAAATTCCTCCTCTTAGAGATAGAAAAGAGGATATATCTGTATTATGCAAAAAATTTATTTCAAAGTATAATAAAAAGTTAAATAAAAAAGTAGTAGGTATTTCAGATGAAGCTATCAGAATTTTAAAAAATTATGACTGGCAAGGTAACATAAGAGAACTGGAAAACATAATTTATTGTACTATGAGTATGATGGAAGACGAGATACAAATAGAAACAAGCATGATTAATCTAAATGACTATTACAATCTAAAAGAGAATAAAGAGGTTAACAATTATTCTTTAAATGATTTAGAGAATAAGACACTTAATAATATTATTGGTGAGATAGAAGAGAAGTATATATATGAATCATTAGAAAAGACCTCATATAATATAACTAAGGCTGCATCAATTTTAGGTATGAACAGGCAAAATTTACAGTATAAAATGAAAAAATATAATATCAAAATATTATAAAGGAGCAAAATAAAGGAGCAAAATTATTATGAAAGAGCAAAATTTTTTGCTCTTTTTTTATTTCTCAGAAAAAATATTATTTTTTATTTATGAAAATATATAACAAGATAATTATAGTTTCAACGTTCTCATAAATATTTAACTTCGTTTTGAAGTTGGCACGATTTATGCTTTAACTAATAATTAAGAATATATAAATTTTTAGGAGGGTGTATATATGAGAAAAGTAAGAGTTGGTATATGGGGATTTGGAGCTATGGGGATAGGAATGGCTAATATGATTTTAAAAAAAGAAGGTATAGAAATAGTATCTGTTTGCAGTAGAAGTACTTCAGGTAAAAGTATGTATGATGTCCTAGGAATTGAAAGAGGAGAAAGAGAAGAAGTTATTATCAATGGAAATTATGAAGAAGTTTTTAAAGAAAAAAGTGCAGATGTTGTTTTATTAGCAACTGATTCATTTACCAAAAAGGCTTTTGATAAAATAATGTTCTTATTAAATAGAAAAATAAATGTTATATCAACAGCAGAACAAATGGCATATCCACAAGCTGATGATGCAGATTTGGCTAAGCAAATGGATGAAGTTGCAAAAGAGAATGGAGTAAGTATTCTTGGAACAGGAATAAATCCAGGGTTTGTATTAGATTTACTAGTATTAGCACTTTCAGGTACTTGTGAAGAAGTTAATAGTATAAAAGCTAAGAGGGTAAATGATTTATCACCATTTGGAAAATCTGTTATGGTAGAACAAGGTGTTGGAGTAACAAAAGAAGAGTTCATAAAAGGTGTAGAAAATAATACTATAGCAGGTCATGTAGGATTTGTAGAATCAATAAATATGATAGCTGATGGATTAGGATGGAAACTAGATAAGATAGAACAAACAAAAGAACCAATAATGACTACAGTAGATAGAAAATCTAAGTACGGTGAGGCATTAGCTGGAAATGTTGCTGGTTGTAGACAATGTGGATATGGATATGTAAATGGAGACGTTTTAATTGAAATGGAGCATCCACAACAGATAATACCTGAAGCAGAAGGCATTAAAACAGGAGACTATGTATCAATAAAAGGGATACCAAACATTGATTTACAAATAAATCCTGAAATACCTGGAGGGGTAGGTACTTACGCAATGATAGTAAACTCTATTCCATTAATAATAAATGCTAGACCAGGTCTTAAAACTATGTTGGATATACCAGTACCTAGAGCAATAATGGGAGATATAAGAAATCAGATAGAAGTTGAATTAGAAGAAGAATCAAAAGCAAATTAATAAAATAACATAGTTAATAAGGGGATGAAAAAATGGATGCTAAAATTAATGATTGGGTTATTATACACAATATAGTGTTAACTCCAGAAGAAAGAGCTCCACAAGTTCCAGAGGATACTAAGAAAGTATCCTTAGAAATGTGGGTTAAAGGATTTATACAAAAAGATGCTTTTATAGGCGATTTAGTAGAAGTTAAAACAATTACAGGTAGACTTGTAAAAGGTAATTTACTTAAAGTAAATCCATACTATACTCATGATTATGGTAAATGTATACCAGAGTTACTCCAAATAGGAATACAGGCGAAAGAAATATTATTTGGAGGTGTATGTAATGAATAATGCAGCATCAATGAAAGATATGAGCTATCAAGCTGTTATGGGAAGAAACAATGAAATAATGAAAAATGCAATTGGACTGGATTACTCATCTTTTGAACAAGAAGGAATAGGATTTGATTATGAAAAAATGATGGGTGAAACAGGATATACATTACAAGATATTGAAGCAATTCAATCACAATATGCTGTTGGAAATACTCCTATAATAGAACTTAAAAATTTGACTAAGCTAGCTAGAAAATGCGCTCCAGAAGGTAAAGGTGCTAGAATATTTGTAAAAGATGAAGCAATGAATGCATCTGGTAGCTTTAAAGCGAGAAGAGCAGCTACTGCAGTATATCATGCCAAAAAAATGGGATATAAAGGTGTAATAGCAGCCACTAGTGGTAACTATGGGGCAGCTGTAGCATCTCAAGCAGCAATGCAGGGGTTAAAATGTATAATAGTCCAAGAATGCTATGATTCTAATGGTGTAGGTCAACCTGAAATTATAGAGAAAGCAAGAAAATGTGAAGCCTATGGAGCAGAAGTTGTTCAATTAACTGTTGGGCCAGAATTATTTTATACATTCTTAGTTTTATTAGAAGAAACAGGCTATTTTAATGCATCATTATATTCACCATTTGGCATTGCAGGTGTAGAAACTTTAGGGTATGAGTTAGCTATTCAATTTAGAGAAAAATATAAAAAAGACCCAGATATAGTTGTTTGTACAAATGCAGGTGGAGGTAATCTTACTGGAACTGCAAGGGGTCTAATAAAAGCTGGTTCCCTTAATACTAAAGTAGTAGGAGCAAGTGTTGATTTGAAAGGATTACACATGGCTAGTGATAATCAATTTAATAAAAAATCATTTACAACAGGACATACAGGTTTTGGTATACCATTCTGTACATGGCCTGATAGGTCAGATGTACCTAGATCTGCAGCTAGGCCACTTAGATATATGGACAGATATGTGTTAGTAAAACAAGGAGAAGTTTTCTATACAACTGAATTATTAGCACAGTTGGAAGGGATAGAGAGAGGTCCTGCTGGTAATACATCTTTAGCAGCAGCATTTTCTTTAGCACAAGAATTAGATGAAGATAAAGTTATAGTAGTACAAGAGACAGAGTATACAGGTGCAGGTAAACACATATGTCCACAACTTACTTTTGCAAGAGAAAATGGAATAGATATAAAATTTGGGAATCCAGAAGAAGAAATTGCAGGAGTAAACTTAATATTACCAGAAAGACCAGAATTATTAAAATGTGTTGATATTGATATGAATAAAATAAGAAAATCATTTATAAAAAATTGTATCTCTCACAACGATATTCATGATGTTGATAGTATAAGTAATCAAGATATAGAATTTTTAATGGAAGAAGTAAAAAGTTCAAGAGATTTTGTTATTGATACGTTAAATAATTTATAATAGTTACTGTTTTTTAATTTAACATGAAATAAATAGTTGGAAAATTCACTTAAATTGATATGAATGGGGGAATGTTCATGAAAAAAAGAGAGGATGATTTTGAGGTTAGAAGAAAACATCTTCAGAAATTGAGTGATGATGAGTTAAAAGAAAGATTTTGGAGTTTAGCTACCCAGATAGTAGAACCAATGATAGACCTTGGTAAAAAGAACACAACACCATCAATAGAAAGGTCTGTTTTGTTAAGAATGGGATTTTCTTCTCTTGAGGTAAAACCTATTTTAGAAGGTGTTATGGAAAGAGGTCTTATAGGTAAGGGGGCAGGGCATGTAGTTTATAAGTTTGCTAAATCTAAAAATATATCAGTTAGAGAAGCTGGTTTATTATTAGTTAATGGTGAATATTGGGATGAAGTTACATGTTTATTTAGAGAAGGGGTAGAATCATGTTAAAGGAAAATAAAAAATTAGATATAGACTATATATTAAAAGATTTGGATAAATATAAACCAAAAAGAAGAGGTTGGGTTTGGAGAGAACACTTGGAAAATCTTGAAATGGGACCTTTTGAATATAAAGACTGTACAAAACCTTTAAAGAAGAGTATAGGGTTACCATCATCTAAATATTTCAATAATATAGACCCTCAACCAAGCCCAGTTATTACTACTGAAATAGCTTCTGGAAGATTTGAAGATGATATAAGAAGAATGAGGATGGCAGCTCATCATGGTGCTGACCACTTAATGGTCATTAGAACAGCTGGACAATCGCATTTTGATGGACTTATAGAAGGTACTCCTCAAGGTATAGGTGGTGTTCCAATAACAAGAAAACAAGTAAGAGCTCAAAGAAAAGCTCTTGACTTTATAGAAGAAGAAGTTGGTAGACCTATTAATTACCATTCATATGTAAGCGGTGTTGCAGGTCCTGAAGTAGCAGTAATGTTTGCTGAAGAAGGGGTCAATGGAGCACATCAAGACCCACAATATAATGTTCTATATAGAAATATAAACATGGTAAGATCTTTTGTAGATGCTTGTGAAGCTAAACAAATAATGGCTTTTGCCAATATAGCTCAAATAGATGGAGCACATAATGCTAATGCTACTGCTAGAGAAGCATGGAAGGTAATGCCTGAACTTATGGTTCAACACGCTTTAAATTCTATATTCTCAGAAAAAATAGGAATAGATAAAAGTAATATATGTTTATCAACAGTTCCACCAACAGCACCTCCAGCACCATGTTTAAGAATAGACTTACCTTACGCTGTTGCACTTAGGGAATTATTTAGCGATTATAAGATGAGAGCTCAAATGAATACTAAATATATGGAATCATCAACTAGAGAAGCGACCGTCACTCATGTATTAAATTTATTAACATCAGTTTTAACTAGAGCTGACATACAATCAACTATAACACCTGACGAAGGTAGAAATGTACCTTGGCATATATACAACATAGAAGCATGTGATACAGCAAAGCAAGCTTTAGTTGGTATGGATGGTCTTATGGATATGATAGAACTTAAAGATGTTGGCGAATTAAGATACAAAGCAAGAGAGCTTAAAGAAAGAGCTGTATTATATATGGAAGAAATATTTGAAGTTGGCGGATATTTTGAATCTGTAGAACAAGGATTCTTCGTTGACTCAGGAAATTATCCAGAAAGAAATGGTGATGGAATATCTAGAAAAATAAAAGGCGGAGTTGGTGAAGGTACTGTTTATGAAAGAGATAAAGATTATTTAGCACCTGTAACTGCTCACTTTGGATACAATAATGTAGCTCAATACGATGAAAAAGCTATAGAGAATCCATCAATATTAATAGATGGATGTACATTTGAAAATCCAGACAAAATAATATACATCGATGAACTTGATGATTTTGATAACGTGGAAAACAGACTAAAAGAATCAGAGGAATACAGAAGTGGAACTAAAATCAAGCCTGAAATGGAATGGTGTGCAGATGGAATTGTAATGATAACAATGATGCTTCCTACCGATAAAAGAACAGCTGAGTTTGCAGCTTTGGAATTTGTCAAAAAAATGAATTTACAAGAAGTTGAGGTTATAAGTAGAGAAGTTATGCATGAATCTGAAGGCACTAGGATAGAAGTAAAGGGAAGAGTTCCATTTGATATAGATTTAAATGATTTAGTAATACCAGAAGAGCCTAAAGTACTAACTGATGAAGAAATAAGAGCAGATATAGAAGAAAAACCTATGAAAATAGTTTCAGCAACAGTTGGAGAAGATGAACATTCAGTTGGTTTAAGGGAAATAATAGATATAAAACATGGTGGTATTGAAAAATATGGTATAGAATGCCATTACTTGGGAACTTCTGTACCTGTAGAGAAATTAGTAGATGCAGCAATAGAGCTAAATGCAGATGCAATACTTGCATCTACAATAATAAGTCATGATGATATTCATTATAAAAATATGAAGAAATTACACGATTATTGTGTAGAAAAAGGTATAAGAGATAAAGTAATGATTGCTTGTGGAGGAACACAAGTAACACCTGAAATAGCCGTTGAACAAGGAATAGATGCTGGATTTGGAAGAAATAGTAAAGGTATACATGTAGCCACTTTCTTAGTTGAAAAAAGAAGAGAAATGAATAATAAATAATGAAGAATAAAAAAGTTTCTCTAAAAATAGATGTGTTGGTAGCTGAAATAGGAAGTACTACCACTGTAGTAAACGCTTTCCATGATATTGATACTGATAATCCTGTATTTTTAGGTCAAGGTCAGGCTCCAACAACAGTGTTTGAAGGTGGCGATGTAAGAAATGGCTTATCAGGTGCTATTAAAGATTTAGCTAATAAATTATCTGTAGATGATATAAAGTATAATGATATGTTTGCAACTTCTAGTGCAGCTGGTGGATTAAAAATGACTGTTCATGGATTAGTATATGATATGACAGTAAAAGCAGCTAAAGAAGCTGCTCTAGGAGCTGGAGCTGTTATTCGTCAAGTAACATCAGGTAGAATTAAAAGAACTGATTTAAAGAAAATAAAAGAAATAAATCCAAATATAATTTTAATAGCTGGTGGAGTTGATTACGGAGAAAGAGATACAGCTATTTATAATGCCGAAATGATAGCTTCTATAAATTTAGGTATACCAGTTATATATGCTGGTAATGTTGAAAATCAAGAGGAAGTAAGGTTAATATTTGAAGATACAAATTATAAGCTTTATATAACAGAAAATGTATACCCTAAAATAGATTTATTGAATATAGAACCCACAAGAAAAATCATTCAAGGTGTGTTTGAAGATCATATAACTACAGCACCAGGAATGAAATATATTAAAGAAATGGTTAATGAAAATATTACTCCAACTCCAGGGGCTGTAATGGAAGCTTCTAAACTCCTATATAAAAATATTGGAGATTTATTAACTCTAGATGTAGGTGGAGCAACTACTGATGTACATTCTGTTACAGATGGAAGTGACTATATTAATAAAATATTAGTTAACCCTGAACCTGTAGCTAAGAGAAGTGTTGAGGGGGATTTAGGTGTATATGTAAATATGAAAAATATAGTAGAAGTTATAGGCAAAGAAAATTTACAAAATGAATTATCTATAGATATTGATAAAGTAATAGATAATTATCCGCCAATACCAAAATCAAAAGAAGAAATATTATTTGTCGAGAGATTGACAAAAGAAGCTGTTATTAAAGCTATGTTAAGACACTCAGGAAAAATGAGAAATATTTATGGAACAACTGGAAAAATCAAAATTGCAGAAGGAAAAGATTTAACAGAAGTAAGATATATAGTGGGTACAGGGGGAGCACTTACTAGGCTCCCTAGTAGAATTAAAATATTAGACAATATAACTAAATACAATAAAAATAAAGAATTACTATTTCCAAAGGAAAAAACAAAGATATTGATAGATAGTGACTATATTATGGCTTCTATGGGTGTTTTGTCTAAAAAATACGAAGAAGCATCTCTTAAGCTCCTACTAAAAAGTTTGAACTTCGAGGAGGAAAGATTATGTACCCTAGATTAGAAATAGATATAGAAAAATTAAGACATAATGCTAAAATAATTTTACAGAGTTGTCATGAAAGAAACATTAAAGTATCTTTTGTAACTAAATCATTTTGTGCACAAAAAGAAATAGTAGAAGCAGTATATAGTGAAGGAATAGACTATATAGCAGATTCAAGAATTCAAAACTTAAAAAAATTACAAGATATAAATTTACCCAAAATGCTTATTAGAATACCCATGATAAGTGAACTAGAAGAGGTTATCAATTATTGTGATATAAGTTTTAACTCAGAATTAGAAACTATAAAGAAATTAAATGAGTTATGTGAAAGTAAAAATATTATTCATAATATAGTTCTTATGTTTGACTTAGGAGATTTACGAGAAGGTTACTTTTATGAAGAAGACCTCTTTAATAGTATAAAAGAGATAGTAAGATTAAAAAATATTAAAATAGTTGGTATAGCTACAAACTTAACTTGTTATGGAGCTGTTATACCATCTAAAGAAAATATAGGTAGGCTAGTAAGTATAGCTCAAAAGATAGAAGGTAAATTTGGAATAAATCTAGAAATAGTATCAGGAGGTAACTCAAGCTCTATACATCTAATGACAAGTAATAATATGCCAGAAGGTGTTACTAATTTGAGAATAGGTGAATCTATTCTACTTGGTAGAGAAACCGCATATGGCAAAAATATAAATGGGACATATCAAGATGTATTCAAATTAATATGTCAAATAGTTGAATGTAAAGAAAAGCCATCAGTTCCTATTGGTGAAATAGGAGTTGATGCTTTTAGAAATAAACCTGTTTATGAAGACAAGGGAATCTTAAAAAGGGCAATCATAGCAATAGGTAAACAGGACATAAATATTGACTCTTTAATTCCAATAGACACTGATATAAAGATATTAGGGGCAAGTTCAGACCACATGATATTAGATGTAAGTAATACAAAATATGACTATAAATTAGGCGACAATGTAGAATTTTTATTAACTTATGGAGGCATCGTGTCATCTAGTACGAGCGAATATGTTTCAAAAAAAATTATAGTGTAGTGTTCAAATAATTAGGAGGAAATTATTTTATGAAAGAGCGAGAATGTAGAAAAGCAAATCTGTTTGATGCAATGATACCAATTACTTGCTTGATATTATTTTTAAGTTTAGGGGTATTAATGTATGGCTCATCACCTCATGTACCACTAATAGGAGCTGCAGCAGTAGCAGGACTTGTAGCTGTATATAGGCTTGGATTTAAATGGAAAGACCTAGAATTAAGTATGTTCAATAGTATAAAGATGGCAATGCAAGCAATCTTAATCATAATTATAATAGGTGTACTTATAGGAACTTGGATAGTAAGTGGAGTAGTTCCATGTATGATTTACTGGGGGCTAAAAATTTTATCACCAAATATTTTTTTAGTAGCATCAACACTAGTATGTGCAATAGTATCTCTTGCAACAGGTTCATCTTGGAGTACAATGGGTACAGTAGGTGTAGCACTTTTAGGAATTGGCCAAAGCTTGGGTATGCCAACTGGATTAATAGTTGGTTCTATAATATCTGGAGCTTACTTTGGAGATAAACTATCACCTTTATCTGAAACGACTAACTTAGCTCCAGCTATGGCAGGAACAGATTTGTTTACACATATAAAATATATGCTATATTCAACTATACCATCATTATTAATTTGTTTAGTAATTTATGGTGTAATCGGAATGAAGTATTCAGGTCAAGCATTAGACATAAAACAGATAGAGTTAATTAGGTCTACATTAGATTCTACATTCAATACTTTATCACCAGTATTATTATTAGCTCCAGCAATAGTAATTGGATTAGTTATATTTAAAGTTCCTGCGATACCAGGACTTATAGTAGGTGCTGTATTAGGAGTATTGTTTGCAATAGTTTTCCAAGGAGAATCTATGAATGTAATATTAGACGCAGCACAAAATGGATATGTTTCATCAACACAAATAGAAGAGGTAGATGCTTTATTATCTAAAGGTGGGATTATGAATATGATGTCCACTGTATCTTTAACAATATGTGCTTTATCTCTTGGAGGTATTTTAGAAAAAACAGGCATGCTTGAAGCAGTAGCTTCTTCTTTACTAAGATTAGCAAAGGGTGTATTTGGAACAGTATTATGTACAATGGTAACTTGCACGGTTACTAACATAATAGCAGGTGAACAATATTTATCTATAGTTATACCAGGAAGAATGTATAATAAGGAATATAAAAAGAGAGGTATACACCCTAAGATGTTGTCAAGAGCTTTAGAAGATAGCGGAACTTTAAGTTCTCCACTGGTACCATGGAATACATGTGGAGCGTATATAACAGCAACATTAGGGGTATCTGCATTAACATATGGTCCATATGCATTATTAAATATTATAAATCCATTGGTATCTCTAGCATTAATTGCATGTAAGTTTAAAATAGCAAAAATAGAAGATGAACCTGAAACTTGTTTGAATTTTGATGTTTGATTATAGTATTTAATATATGTTACTTATTAGAAAAAATAAAGACCTAAACTTTGTGTAAATAACAAAATTTAGGTCTTTATTGACTTTTTCTATAAATTTAAAATAAAAAAGAATGTCAAGTAATCTATAAAATATTACTGAATTTTTTCTCTTGGAATATACAATTTTGAATCTTCTGATTTATTTTCGCACTCACATTCATTTTTTTTATTTTTTTTCATAAGTACATATAAAGGTGCTATCAATAACATTGCTCCTAGTCCTATCAAAACCCTATTTTGAGTTATAGGTTTTGACATATCTTCAACCCAAGCTTGTTGTAACAACCATAAACTACCTAATATAGCTACTGTTGGTATAACAGGGCCAAAAGGAATTTTAAATGAAGCCTGAATATCTGCTCTTTTTCTTAAAACTATTACTGATAAACAAGTTGGTATGTATTGAGCGAATCTGGCAATTACACTCATTACTGCAAGCTGTTCAAAACTTCCAGTTAATACAAGTGGTATACAGAAGATTAAAGACATTATTATTGCTACATATGGAGCATCATATTTATTTGTTTTTCCTATAAATGCTGGAAGAGAACCTTCTTCTGCTAGAGCAGATCCACATTTAGGAGTTACTATTGAAGAACCTATATTTATTCCAAATATAGATATTAATGTTGCTACAGATATAAAGACTTTGCCATAATTACCTAAAAATACGCTTGAAGCGTCTGCGATTGGAATACTATTTTCAAATAGTTTGTCTCCAAGTATACCCATACAGACAACTTGAATTAAGATATAAATTATTGCACATATAAATATTGTAGTTATTAATGCTATTGGAAGATTTTTTTTAGGATTATCCATTTCTCCACTTGCTACAACAAATGATTCAAATCCAGTAAACGCGTAAAATACTAATATTATAGCTGGTCCTATACTGGAATTTAGAACATTACCTGAAGGAACAACATTATCAAATTTTATAAAGAATATTCCGATTATTACAAAAATTATTAATGGTACTAATTTAGCTATAGTTATTACATTATTCATTATCTTTGTGCTTTTAATTCCAAATAAGCTGTTTATTGAAAGTAATGTCACTAATGTCACTGCGATATACCCTTTATATTCAGTAGCAGCTTCTGGCCAAAATGCGCCTAAAGCTGTTGCAAATCCTACTGCCAGTGTAGACCATGATATGATTCTAATAACCCAAGACATTGTACCAACTTCAAAACCTATAAAATCACCAAATGCCTTTTTGGAGTATAAATATGCACCTCCATTTTTGTCAAACATACTTCCAGCCTCTGCAAAACATAAAAGTATTGATAGAACTAGAAGTGTAGCAAAAATATATATAAATATACTGTTTTGGCTTGCTAGATTGTAAACTTTACCTGGTAGTAAGAATATACCTGAACCTATGATACTATTAATTCCTAATAATATCATACTAAATAACCCTAATTTTTTAGCTTTTTCCATATTAATTTATCTCCTATTCTTTTATTAATTACCATATTAATTAAAATATAAAGTATTCATTACATGCATCATAACTCCTATTGGCAGACAATCCTCATCTACATTAAATTTAGAGGTATGAAGAGGTGAAGTCAGCCCTTTTTCCTCGTTTTTGCACCCTAAATGGAAGAAGGCTCCTTTGCAATGTTCTGTATAAAAAGAAAAATCTTCTCCACCTAATGAAGGGTTTGTTCTCAGTATAAATTTTTCTTCTCCAAGTAATTCCTTAGTATTTGAAATAACAGTATCTACTAATTCCTTTTCATTTATAACAGCAGGGTAATTTTCGTCACTCACATATAATGTTCCAATACATCCAAATGCAGATGCTGTATCTTCAACAATTTTAGTAATCTTATTAATTACAAAATCCCTTGTCTCACTATTTAAAGTTCTCAATGTACCTTCTAATTTTACATCTTCACATATTACATTATGTGCATCACCACCATATATTTTGCCTATAGTCAAAACTGCAGCATTATTTGGTTCTAGGTTTCTACTTATTATGGTTTGTAGTGATGTAACAATTTGTGAAGCTGTGACTATTGCATCAATACCATTTTCAGGGTATGCACCATGAGCTCTTTTACCCTTAACACTTATTTCTATAGTATCAACACTTGCATTTAATGTGTCGTATTTTGTTTCAATAAATCCTGTTTTAATGTGTGGCATGACATGAAGCCCAAATATATAATCAGCTTTAGGGTTTTCTAAACACCCGTCTTCAACCAAGAATTTTGCTCCACCAAAACCTTCTTCTGCTGGTTGAAATAAGAATTTTACATTTACATTTAGACTATCTTTCATTGAATGGAGTACTTTACATGCTCCAAGTAGCATTGTTGTATGCGCATCATGACCACAAGCGTGCATTTTTCCATTATGTATTGATTTGTAAGGTATATCGTTTTCTTCTTCTATAGGAAGCGCATCCATATCTGCTCTTATACAAATAGTTTTATCTGCATTTTCCTTTAAAATGTATGCCATAATTCCATTGTGTTTTGTAAATTCCATATAATCAATTCCTATTTCTTTTAAATAAGAAATGACTTTTTGTTTTGTAAGATTTTCCTCAAGAGCTAATTCTGGAATTCTGTGTAATTCTCTTCTAACATCTATTAACCAAGGTTTTATAGAATTACAACTTTCTATTACAAAATCTTTTTCTAATTCTTTAACTTGATTTTCTAATTTTAAAGCTGGTTGCATTTTTATTCCTCCAATTGCTTTTTATTGTTTTGTTAATATAGTTAAGCAATTATTATGCCATATTTTTTTACTTAAGAATTTTGTTTTTTATAAAAATATTGAATAAAAAAAATCATTATATTGTATGAAAAGTATGAAAAATAAATATTATATTGCAATTTTCAGTAAAAAATCTTATTTTGGATAAAGATTATGCTATATATGAGTGTTTATAAAGAAAATAGGAAAATTTTTATGTATCCTATTCCTATTAATTCCTATTAATTAGATAAAAATAAACTATAATTTTTATGTATTTAGCAAACAAAAAAATCTACTAAGGAAACAAATTATTCCCTAATAGATTTTTTATTTAATATTTGATAAACTTATAGAGTTTCATACTTTAATTTATTATAAAAGGTTTCTCCTTTTTGAGTTATTTTACTTCCATATCTTCCTGAATTACAAATTATAAATTCTTCTTTTTTTAGATATTCAAATATTTTTTTTATTTTCCCTTCAGTAATTTGAATATTTTTATCTAGTAATCTTTGTAAAATTAGTCCTCTACCAATACCAACATCTGATTCTTTATTTAAGATTAACACTTCTAGTATATTTAAAATATCATTTTTATTATACTTTAGTTTTAATGGGGAATTCTTATTATCTAAAGTTCTTAAGTTTGGAGGTAAGTCCTTTTCAAGTACAATATCATCACACATAATATTTAAATAAGATGTTACATTTTGGAGTTCTCTTATATTACCTTTCCATTTATAGTTTTGTAGAAGCTCTTTTGCTTCTGGTGTAATCAATAACTTTTTATTAATTAAATCTTCCATAATAATTAAAATATCTTCTTTTCTTTCCCTTAAAGGAGGTATATTTATTGGAATTGTATTTAATCTATAATATAAATCCTCTCTAAATTTACTATTATCAATCATTTGTTCTAGATTTTTATTAGTAGCTGATATGATTCTAACATCTATATTAATTATATTATGAGAACCGACAGGCATTATTTGTTTTTCTTGAAGAACTCTAAGGAGCTTTGTTTGTAGTTCTAAGGGCATGTCGCCAATTTCATCTAAGAATATAGTTCCATTGTTTGCTAGCTCAAATAATCCTTGTTTTCCTTCTTTTAGACCACCAGTAAAAGTACCTTTATCATATCCAAATAACTGACTTTCTAGTAAGTTTTCGGGAACAGCTGCACAATTTACTGCTATAAATGGCTGATTTTTTCTAGTTGAATTATTGTGTATAGATTGGGCTATGAGTTCTTTACCAGTTCCACTTTCACCTCTAATAAGTATACTTAAATCAGATTTAGAAACTTTTTTAGCTAAATCTATGCATTCAAGCATCTTTGGGCTATTTGTTTTTATATCTTTGAATGTATATTTTGCTATTTGTCCTTTTTCTCTTAATTTTTTAGTTAAATTTTGTTCTAGCTTTTTTATGTATGTTATTTCTTGTAAACTGTAATATGTACCCATTTTTTCATCTTTATTGTATATGTTTTTTTTATTTACATTTATATACTTTTTATCAAATATAACAACCTTGTCCAATATCTCTTTTTCATTTAATAAAACCTTTAAACTATCTATAAACACTTCTTCAATATGTTTACCATAGATATCTTCTTTTATATTTAAGATGTCTTTTACTTTACTATTATATGTATTTATTACACCATCTTTTGAAGTAAATAATATTCCATCTTTTGATAAGTTCAATATTGTATCTAATTCTTCTATCTTTAAAAACAGTTCCTTATATTTATCTTTTATACCTGTGTCTAAACTTATTATTTCTTCTGAGTATTTAACTAGATTAGATTGTATTTCTTTTGAATCGATTTGTAATAAGTTTATTATTTCTATAAATGTAGAAATATCTATATATCTATGACCTAAATCAAAAATATCTGAGATAAAACTAGGGACTTTTTCTGGAACTCCTGGAGTTATAGCTATCTTTATATCTTTATAATTATTTTCGTTCATATATGGAACTGGTCTGATATTAGTTACTCCAATCTTATAAAATAAGCTTATAGTCTCTAAAGTAGTTTCATCAGAATCATTTACAATTAAAGCATTTGTACCTTGTGGTAAGGATAATAAATCATATACTTTATCTTCTTTAAAAGTTCTTCTTATTACAATAACTTTTTTCTTGTCCAATATATTATTTATAATTTTATCTAATCTCTCTACAGACATTACTAATATTACGTCATCGTTTATAATATCATCATCATTTATTTCATTTATAAAATATCTGTTAATTTTTATGTAATCTCCAAAAACTAACTTTAAGTTATTTTCCAAAAAATCTATTAAATCTTTTCTGCTATCATTTACCAAAGCTACTGATTTTTTCATTGATTTCTCCTTATTTATATAATAAATAGTTTTTAATAATATTTACAGGAAGGTTATTTCCATAATCAATATATCTCATTGTATCTAAAATGGTACAAAACTTATACAATATTAATACTTAAACTATTCAACATTATTAATACTATAAAATAATTTAATTTTAATATCTTTTTTATGTAACATCAATAATTTTATATCTAACCTTTTAAGTTTAATAGAGTTTTATACAAAAAAGAAGGTGCCTAGATATGATTTTTTGAGAATCATACATAGAAACCTTCTTCCTTATAATTAAATCTTGTCACCAAATCCCCCTAAGTGTTGCTTAAAATCTAAAATGTATGTATATTTTTCATTTCTATTCGATTAAATTATAATATACATCTAAAAAATTTATTTTAACAAATTCTATTGATAATACAATTTCATAAATATAGAATTATATTAAAATAAATAATATATGAAAATATATATGTATAAGTTTATTCTGCTTGAGTAGAATAGATTTGTCAAGATTAATTTAATTGTTATATTATCTTTTGTTAAAAATTAATCTAAATTAAAATATATAAATAGAATATTTTATACAATATATCATAAAAGGAGAATTTAATGAAAGCAGAAGAAACGAGCATATACCCAATTATTAAAAATAACTTAAATCAAGTATCCATTGTCGAATATAAAAAAGGGCAAAGATTTGTAGCGTCAGATGAAGATTTACAAGAAGTCTTTTTTATAATAGAGGGAGTTGCATTAGTAGAATGCTCTACTAGAGGAGGAAACAAATTTCTTGTTGATATTGTACCAGAAAATGAATTTATAGGTAAAATTAGTTATATATATGAACATAATTTGAAATGTGATATCTTTGCGAAAACTAATATAAAATTATTCCGATTTAAAAAAGATGTCTTTGATGACCTATACCTTAAAAGAGATTTTATTGAATTATTTCACAGTAAATGTACAAGAAGAATATATGAGTTGTACAAGACTAGAATGGTAAGAGAATTATTTTCTTGTACAGAAGTCATTGCATATTGTATATTAAAAAAACAAGAGAATAGTACATGTAAAGCAAAGTATATTCGTAATTTTAGTGAAATTTATTCAATCAGTAGAAAGAGTAGATACCACTCCCTATTGAATTTAATTGAAAAGGGTATAATTAAAAAAATAGATAGTACATATGAAGTTTTGAATTATGATAAATTATATAGATTAGCCTTTGAAGTAAAGGAATTTTTAGAAGATAAATAGTTATAAATATTATTGTTATTTCACTTAAATATAATATAATAATTTCTATAAAAAATAAAAAATAGCTTCACTGAAAACTAGAAATAATTTAGCTGTTTTCAGTGAGACTATTTTAAAGTATTATATACTACTAAAATATACTATTGTTATTAATCAATTTCTTTAACTATGTTGATAGCCCATTTTTTAGATAATGCTCTAGGTACACCAAATATAAATTTTACAACTTCTTCACTGTAAGTGAGTAGAACAAGGATAAATATAGGTGCCCCTTTAAATGCTGCTATAAAAGTTAAAGGAAGTGAAGCTAACCACATACATCCTAATTCTAAAAATAGAGCATATTTAGTATCTCCACCACTTCTCAAAATACCAATTATAATTAATGTATTAAATGATTTTAGAGCCATTAGTATACCCATTATAAAAAATATTTTAGTTATATCAGAAGACAAGCTATCAGAAACACTGAACATCTTTAATAATAATGGGATATTTAAAATTAAAATAATTCCAAGTATTAAACCAGCTAAAAACACTAGTATAGAAAATTTCTTAGCATATTCAATGGCTCTTTTGATATGGTCAGCACCAAGTTCATTACCAAGCATAATAGATGCACCAGATGCAATACATACAGCAGTCATTATAAAAAAGTTACCTGTACTAGTTGCTATTTGACTTGCCGCTATAGCAGATGTACCTGCCCTTGAATAGGCAACAGAATACAGAACAGTTCCAACTGCCCATGCAGAGTCATTTACAAATATAGGGAAACTCTTTGATGAAAAAGATTTGATAAAAATATTATCAATAGTCTTTAGATTTTTCAAACCAAATTTTAATATATAGTCTTTTTTATAAAAATAGACATAAGTAAGCATTAAAATTAATTCGCATATTCTTGCAATTACAGTTGCTAAAGCAGCTCCTTTTACGCCTAATGCAGGAAGCCCTAAATTACCAAATATAAATCCATAATTTAAAATAACATTTGTTACAAGAGCAAATGCACTGCAAATCATACCTAACTTAGGATTCCTAACACCTCTAGAACCAGTACTAAACACTGTACTTATAGCTATCAATGGATAACTAAATACTGCAATACTAAAATACTCTATACAAAGTCTTACAACCTCTGAATCATAAGAAAATATGTGTATTATTGGTTTTGGCGTTAGTAGAGCAGGGATAACAAATACAAAACTTAAAGCTAGTGCTAATATACAGGTAAGACCTGTAACCTTTCTTATATTACTAATATCTTTCTTTCCATAAAACTGTGAAATAAAAACTCCAGCTCCACCTGTAATACCAGACAGAGACATATTAAAAAGGAAGAAAAATTGGTTTGCAACTCCAACTGAAGCTACAGATACTTCACCTAAACTACTTATCATAACTGTATCTATTACATTTACAGATGTAGAAATTAAGTTTTGTATGATAATAGGTATACATAAAGATAGAAGTATCTTGTAAAACCTTTTATTTTCATCCTTTAAAGAAAACAATGCTTGCAAATAATCCTCTCCTTTTTACATAAACTCTTCCCACTCATCATATAGAGATGAAAGGTCATTTTCTAAACTGATTTTTTCTTGACTGACTTCTTTAGCTTTCTCAGGATTAGAGTATACTTCTTCTTGACACAATAGCACATCTAATTCTTCAATTTTAAGTTCTAGTTTTTCAATTTCTTTTTCTATACTTTGCCTTTTTATTCTATTTTTCTTTTCTAATTCTCTTTGTTCTCTTTCTTTTCTTTTTTCATCCTTTATTTGAGTCCTTGTTTTTTCTTCTTTCTCTTCAACAATACTCATTTCCTGAACTTGTCTTTTCTTATCAATATAATAATCATAGTTACCTAAATATTCAGTAACTCCATCTTCATCTAAAACAAGAATCTTATCTACAACAGTATTTAGAAAATATCTATCGTGTGATATTGTAAATATAGTACCATCATAATTAGTTAATGCTTCCTCAAGAACCTCTTTAGAATCAATATCTAGGTGGTTAGTAGGCTCATCTAACAATAAGAAATTTGCATTGGATAGTATAAGTTTAAGTATAGCCACTCTGGCTCTTTCTCCACCACTTAATGTAGAAATTTTCTTGAAAACTTCTTCATCAACAAATAAAAATGCTCCTAACATATTTCTTAAAGTGGTTTGAGTAAGATGATTATTATTTTCCCAAATTTCATCAATTATGGTGTTATCCAAATTAAGAGTTTTTTGTTCCTGATGGAAGTAAGAAACATGGACATTAGTTCCAAACTTAATATTACCATTAAGAGGTTGTAGTTCGTTAGTTATTATTTTAAATAATGTAGACTTACCAATACCATTTGCACCTATAAGAGCAACTTTTTCTCCTCTATATATGTCTAAGTTTAAATCTTTAAAAAGTATTCTTTTTCCATATCCCATAGATACATCTCTAATTTGAAGGACATCATTCCCACTTTGAACAGAGGGAGTAAACTGTATACGAGCTTTTTTTCTATAAGCTTCTGGCTTATCTAAAACATCTACTTTGTCCAATGCTTTTTCTTTGCTTCTCGCACGTTTTAGGTGCTTTTCCCGACCATACGCTTTTAGTCTTTCAATAGATTCTTCTTGTTTTTTTATTTCTTTTTGCTGGTCTTCGAATTTTTTTAGTTCTAGTTCTTTTTCTATTTTAGACAGCTCAACAAATTTAGAATAGTTACCATTATATACTTTAAGTCTTTTATTGTGAATTTCAAAAATTCTATTTACAGCTTGGTCTAAGAAATATCTATCATGAGATATTAGCATAACAGTACCTTTGTATTGTTTTAAAAATACTTCTAACCATTCTATTGCTTCAGAATCTAAGTGGTTAGTAGGCTCGTCAAGTAATAATAAAGTTGGTTTTTTAAGAAGTAATTTTCCTAAAAGAACCCTAGTTTTTTCACCACCAGAAAGTATACTTATTGGTTTATCCATATCATTGTCACTAAATCCTAATCCTTTTAAAACTCCTTTAGCTTCAGACTTATATCCATATCCATTTAAATCTGAAAATAATTCTAACTTATGTGAATATTCATCCATGATTTTTTCTAAAATTGGAGAGTTTGTTTTTGTGCTTTCCTCAGATATTTTAACTTCCAATTCTCTTAAATAGGATTCCATATCTATCAAATCTTTAAAAACTTCCAACACTTCTTCTAAAATGGTATTATCCGAATAAAAATTGGTATTTTGTTCTAAATATCCGATTTCACAATCTTTAGAAGTGTAAATATCTCCACTATCATAGCCATAAATTCCCGATATTATTTTAAATAAAGTAGTTTTTCCAGTACCATTAATGCCAATTATACCAATTTTATCCCCTTCATTTACTGTAAAACTAATATTTTCCAATATAGAATCTATACCAAAACTTTTATTTAAGTTGTTGCATGACAAAACAATCATAAATTTCTACCTCCTTGAACTATCTAAAATTATAATGTTTTGATATAATATAATCAAGGTTATATGTATTAGTTTTGAAAAAGAAATATTTTATTGTGAATCAAACAAAAAAGAGGACACTTTTAGGAGGTGAAAATGTTGGGAAATAAAAATATATCAATGGCAGTTATAAGAAGGCTCCCAAAATATCATAGATATCTTGGAGACTTATTAGATAGGGATATACAAAGAATATCTTCTAAAGAATTGAGTGATATAATAGGTTTTACTGCTTCTCAAATAAGACAAGATTTAAATAACTTTGGTGGATTTGGACAACAAGGGTATGGTTATAATGTAGAGGCTCTTCATACTGAGATAGGTAAAATACTTGGATTAGACCGACCATATAATGCAGTTCTTGTAGGAGCGGGTAACTTGGGACAAGCTATAGCCAATTATGCAGGATTTAGAAAAGCTGGATTCGAGATAAAAGCTTTGTTTGATGCAAATCCTAGAATGATAGGTTTAAAGATAAGAGAATTTGAAGTGTTAGATTCAGACACTTTAGAAGAGTTTATAAAAAACAATGATATAGATATTGCTGTATTATGTATACCTAAAAATGGAGCACAAGAAGTTATTAATAGAGTTGTAAAAGCTGGAATAAAAGGTGTATGGAATTTTGCACCATTAGATTTAGAAGTTCCGAAAGGTGTTATAGTTGAAAATGTAAACCTAACAGAAAGCTTATTTACTTTATCATATTTGATGAAAGAAGGAAAGTAGACAACTTAAACATATTAATAATAAGTAACTATGAAGAGTATTGAGAAAGTCAGAAGATTTAATATTAAATCATCTGGCTTTTTAAAATATAAAAGCTAAAATTGATATAATATAGAAGTAAACTTAATATAAAGGGAGTGATATTAGTGGAAGAGTTATGGCAAAAAGCTATTGAATTTCATGGTCATGAATGTCCAGGTCTAGCTATAGGATTTAAAGCGGCACTTGCAGCGAGAAAATATTTGGAATGTAATCAGTCAGGGGATGAAGAGATTGTATGTATTTCTGAAAATGATGCATGTGGAATAGATGGTATACAAGTGGTATTAAGTTGTACGATGGGTAAAGGGAATTTGCTGCTTAGAATGACAGGTAAATCAGTATACCATTTTTTTAATAGGGAAAATGGAAAGTCTATAAGAATATATGTGAAATCAAAACCATTTGATATGGATAGAGAAGGGTATAAAAAATACTTATTAGAAAGTGAATTTGAAGATATATTTGAAATTACAGACACAAAATTAAGACTTCCAGAAAAGGCAAGAATATTTAAGTCTCTTAAATGTGAAGTGTGTGGAGAGTTTGCACCTGAGCAATATATAAGAATTCAAGATAGCAAGAAGGTATGCCTTGATTGTTTTAGCAAATACGAAAGATTTTATGAAGAAGGAAAAGAAACATCAAATTAAAAATATTAGGTTTATACATAGCAATGAAAGAGTCACAGCAAAGGATTATATACAATATTATTAAATTTATATAATAGAAATAAATGCTTTATTTTAATGGAGTAAAGTGATGATATTTAAAAATAAATGTTATTTAATTTATGCATAATAAAAAGAGACTGATTAATATTGATAAAATCAAATTAAGACAGTCTCTTTATGAATAACCAATTATTATTCTGGTTGAGGTGCATCTACAGGACAAGCTCCTGCACAAGAACCACAGTCTATACAAGAACCAGCATCTATAACATATGCGTCGTCTCCAGCTGATATACAGCTAACAGGGCATTCAGCCTCACAAGCACCACAGCTTATACAAGCGTCAGTAATTTTATATGCCATTTTGAAATCCTCCCTTTTATATGTATTGTAATTCAATAACATTATAACAAATATTATTGAATATAACAATTAAATTAATTCTACAATAAAAACTTTATTGTGATATTCTTATTTTAAAGTTTTACAATAAATTTTAATCTGCTTATATTTTTATTTATCTTAGAGAAGTTTACCTTAAAAATAAAATTAAAGTTTAAAAGTTATGTATGTAGTACATTTAAAAATGTTATACTCTTAAAGAGTATATTTTATTAAGAATTTGTTGATTTAAAGGAGATTTAATATGAAAAATAAGTCAGTTTACATATGTATTATGAGTTTATTGTTGCTTGTAGTAGGGTGTTCTAATAATTCGAATAAAGAAAACAATATTAAAAAAGATTCTAATAATAACCAAAGTCAGGTTGAAGAACAAAAAAGAGAGCCTATAATAAAAGATATAACTATAAGTTTTGCTGGTGATGTAACTATGGGAAACTATAAAGGTTCATCATACTATGGTAGTTTCGACCATGAATTTGAAAGACAAGGAAAGGACTATGATTATTTTCTTAAAAATGTAAAACCTATATTTGAAAAAGATGATTTGACAGTAGTTAACTTAGAAGGTCCTCTTACCAATGCATCAAAGGCGAAGGAGAAGAAGTTTGCATTTAAAGGCAAACCAGAATATATAAACATTTTGAAGTCTGGAAGTGTAGAGGCAGTAAGTGTTGCGAATAACCATTCAGAGGATTATTTTGAGGAAGGTATGAAGGACACTAAGTTCATATTGGATGAAAATAAGATAAATTACTTTGCTTTAGGTAAAGATGCATTAATAGATGTTAATGGAATTAAAGTAGGTTTATTGGGATATAATGGATTGTCAACTGAATACAATGAAAAAAACTTAAAACAAATGGAAGATGAGATTAAAGCCCTAAAAGAGAAGTCAGATGTTGTTATGGTTTATTTTCACTGGGGAATAGAGCTGGAATATTCTCCAGATAAAAAACAAAAAGATTTCGCTCATTATGTGATAGATAAGGGTGCAGACTTAGTTATAGGTTCTCATCCTCATGTAGTTCAAGGTATAGAAAAGTATAAAGATAAGTATATAGCCTATAGTTTAGGAAATTTTTGTTTTGGAGGAAACAAGAATCCTTCTGATACAGACAGTTATATATATCAACAAACTTTTACCTTCTCAGATAATAAACTATCTTCAATTAAAGAGCCAAATATAATACCAACAGCAATAACATCTAGTAGCTCTAGAAATAATTATCAACCAAAAGTACTAGATGGAAGTGAGAAGGATAGGGTTTTAAATAAGCTAGAAAAAATAAGTAAAGATTTGAACAATTAAAAGTGTAAAAAAAAATAAATATATATATTTATTTTAATAATTTATATTTTGTTTGAAGCTTGGGAAAACGTGGTATCAAATAAGTAGATTTTAATAGTTAAATTGTAGTCAATCACTATAATGCTATTAAATCTACTTTTTTAATATAAAAATATAAGGGGGAATTTGTAATGGCTTGTAACACTTGTAAAATGTGCGAAAGCGCAGACAAGAAATTAGAAAGTTTTGTAGCTTCAAAGGATGTTGAAACAGCATTTCATAGAACTGAAGATCAAAAGGTTAAATGTGGTTTTGGACTTCAAGGAGTCTGTTGTAGACTCTGTTCAAATGGACCATGTAGAGTAACTCCAAAGTCACCAAGAGGTATATGTGGAGCAGATGCAGATACTATAGTAGCAAGAAACTTTTTAAGAGCAGTAGCATCAGGGGCAGCTTGTTATTTACATGTGGTAGAAAATACAGCTAAGAATTTAAAAAATGTTGGAATAACTAAAGGTGTTATTAAGGGAGAAAAAACATTAAATCAATTAGCAGAGATGTTTGGAATAGAAAGTGATGAAAAATACGATAAATGTATAAAAGTAGCTGATAAAGTTATAAATGATTTATATAAATCAAGAGATGACAAGATGGAATTAGTAGAAAAAATAGCTTATGCACCTAGAGTAAAAAAATGGAAAGAGTTAGGTATAATGCCTGGTGGTGCAAAATCAGAAGTGTTTGATGCAATAGTAAAATCATCAACAAATTTAAACAGTGACCCAGTAGACATGTTAGTCAACTGTTTAAATTTAGGAATATCAACAGGGTTATATGGTCTTACTCTAACTAATCTTTTAAATGATGTTATGTTAGGAGAACCAGTTATAAGAATGGCTCCTGTAGGATTTAATGTAATAGACCCAGACTACATAAATATAATGATAACAGGTCATCAACATTCAACATTTGCAAATTTCCAAGACAGATTAAAAGATGAAGATGTTATAAAATTAGCTCAATCTGTTGGGGCAAAAGGATTTAAATTAGTAGGATGTACATGTGTTGGTCAAGATTTACAATTAAGAGGAGAACATTACCAAGAAGTATTTGCTGGTCATGCTGGTAACAACTTTACAAGTGAAGCTGTTTTATCAACTGGAGCAATAGATATAGTTCTTTCTGAATTTAACTGTACTATACCTGGACTTGAGCCAATAGCAGATAAATATAAAGTAAAAATGGTTTGCTTAGATGATGTTGCTAAAAAAGCAAATGCAGAATATATAGAATTAGATAGAAGCAATTTAGATGAACTTAGTAATTCATTAATACAAAAAGCACTAGAATCTTATAAAGATAGAAGAGGAAGTGTTGAAATAGATATACCAAAAGACCATGGATTTGAGCAGTCTTTAACTGGTGTAAGTGAAAAGAATCTAAAAGCATTTTTAGGAGATTCATGGAAACCTCTTATTAATTTAATTGCAGAAGGAAAAATTAAAGGGGTTGCAGCTGTTGTAGGATGTTCAAATATGACAGCAGGAGGTCATGATGTAAATACTGTTGAATTGACTAAGGAGTTAATTAAAAAAGATATTATAGTACTTTCAGCAGGATGTTCTACTGGAGGATTAGAAAATGTTGGTCTTATGTCACCTGGAGCAGAAGAATTAGCAGGAGAAAACTTAAAAGAAGTATGTAAGACTTTAGGAATACCACCAGTATTAAACTTTGGGCCATGTTTAGCTATAGGAAGACTTGAAATAGTAGCAACAGAGTTAGCAGCTGAGCTTGGAATAGATTTACCACAATTACCATTAGTGCTTTCAGCTCCACAATGGTTAGAAGAACAAGCATTAGCTGATGGAGCTTTTGGACTTGCTCTTGGTTTACCTCTTCATTTAGCATTACCTCCATTTATAACAGGAGGAAAATTAGTAACAGAGGTATTAACAGAAAAATTAAAAGACTTAACAGGAGGACATGTTATAGTGAATCCAGATCCTAAATCTTCAGCTGATCAATTAGAACAAATAATAATAGACAGAAGAAAAAATTTAGGGTTAAAGGATGTGGAATGTAATGCATAGAATTTTTATAAATAAAGATTTATGTACAGGCTGTAAAAGTTGTGTATTAGCTTGTATGTTAAAGCATAATAAAGATTATGACATGTATACTCTTGATTTAGAAAATATAGATAATGATAGTAGAGGGCATATAGAACTAGATAGCAAACATAATAATCCAGTTCCAATTCTTTGTAGACACTGTGATGAACCGGAATGTGCCTTAGCATGTATGAGTGGTGCAATGCATAAAGATAGTCAAAGTGGAATTGTTTCATATGATGAAGAAAAATGTGGTTCATGTTATATGTGTGTGATGTCTTGTCCATATGGATTATTAAAACCAGATGATAGAAGCAAGAAAAATGTACTTAAATGTGATTTATGTAAAGATGAGGAATATCCTAGATGTGTAGCTAATTGTCCAAGTGGGGCAATTGAATTACAGAAGGAGGAAAATGATGAATTATGTAGTGTTAGGGGCTAGTGCTGCTGGTATAAATGCAGCAAAAACATTGAGAGAATTAGATAAAGATTCTAGTATAGTGATAATTTCTAAAGATGAAAATATATACTCAAGATGTATGCTACATCATGTTATATCTGAACACAGAACTTTAAAACAAATAAACTTTGTTGATGAAGACTTTATGGAGAAAAACAATATAAATTGGATTTCAGGTAAAACTGTTAAAGGAATAGACACAGATAAAAAACTAGTTCAAATGGAAGATGTCACTGTAAATTATGATAAGCTTTTAATAGCTACAGGTGCATCTTCTGCTATTCCTCCTATAAAGAATTTAAGAGAAGGAAATTTTGTATACTCTGTAAGAAACATAGATGATATTTATAAAATAAAAGAGAAGGCAGAAAAATCGAAGAAAGTTGTTATAATAGGTGCAGGACTAGTTGGGATAGATGCTTTAATTGGTTTATTTAAATATGAACAGCTAGATATTTCAGTGGCCTTTATGGAAAAATATATTTTAGATAGACAATTAGATGAATATACAGCATCAGTATATGAAAATAAATTTAAAGAAAAAGGCGTAAAATTTTATCCAAGTGCATCAATACAAGAAATTATTTTAGATGATAGCAAAGATGTTAAAGGTGTTGCATTTTCAAACGGAGAAATTCTTGATGCAGACATGGTAATCGTAGCTACAGGAGTGAAACCTAATGCTGACTTTTTGGATGAAACAGGAATAGAATATGACAGAGGCATAATAATAGATGATAGATGTCAAACAACACAAGAAGATATCTATGCAGCAGGGGATGTTGTAGGTAAAAATGCCATCTGGCCTATAGCTGTAAAACAAGGAATTATAGCTGCACACAATATGGTTGGAAAAGATAAAAAGATAGAAGATGAATTTGCTTTTAAAAATAGTATGAATTTTATGGATATACCAACCATTTCTATAGGCATGAATACACCTGTAGATGATAGTTATAAAGTATTAACTAGACATGGAAATGATTGTTATAAAAAGTTTATTTTTAAAGATAATATAATCTATGGAGCAGTTATACAAGGAGATATTTCATATGTAGGTGTATTAACTCATTTGATAAAAAATAAGGTTGAAATATCTGATTTAGAAAATAGGATATTTGATGTATGTTATGCAGACTTCTTTAACATAAAAGAAAATGGAGAGTTTTGTTACAGTGTATAATAGCTGAATTAAAACTTATAAATAAATAGAGCTATTTTAAGATAAAAGATTTTAGTTTATAAAAGCTTTACTTAAATATAGCTCTATTTTTATAATTAAGTTCAAATTTTGATTAATTTATAAAAGTACCTATTTTGAACAAGAATACATATAATCTCTAGTTAGAGGTAAATCATTTTTGATACCTTTAGTGAAAAGTATCTGATGTATATCTATAATACCAGTATTGAAAGCAGCAGCGCAAGAACAAAGATATAAATCCCACATTCTTATAAATTTATCATCAAACATTTCTTTAATCTTAGGAAGACTATCATAGAAGTTTTTATGCCAAGATAATAAAGTTTTTACATAATGTAATCTTAAACTTTCAACATCTATAGTATGATAGTTATAATCGCTACAAATATGTATCATTTCTCTTAAACTAGGAATAACTCCACCAGGGAAAATATATTTTTTTATCCAAGGGTCTCCATAAGATTCTTTTAAGCCACTTATATAGTGAAGCAAAAATAATCCACTATCTTTTAGGACAGCATTTACATTTTTAATAAAAAGCTCATAATTTTCTCTGCCAACATGTTCAAGCATACCAACGCTAACAACTCTATCAAATGTAAGATTTGATTCTTTAAGTTCTCTATAGTCCATAAGTTTTACTTCAAGGTAATCTTGAAGATTCTCTTCTTTAATTCTAATATTAAACTCTTTAAATTGTTCTTCGCTAAGTGTAATTCCCACACCATGAATTTTATATTTTTTTGCTGCTTCTATTAATAGAAATCCCCATCCACAACCAATATCAAGAAGACTCATACCTTCTTCTAAATTTAGTTTAGTTAATATGTGATGAACTTTATTAACCTGAGCATCATAAAGATTATCATTATCATCTTTAAAATATGCACAAGAATAACTAAGTGTTTTGTCTAGCCATAAACTATAAAAATCATTTCCAATGTCATAATGAGCGTGTATTTCTTTTTTTTGATGTCTCATCGAATTAGATGAATGTAGCAAATGTTTTACAGCTGAGTTATCAATATTAAATTTGTCTATCTGTTTTAGAAGTAGATTTAAGGTTAAAAATAAATCTCCTTCAACCTCAATGTCTCTATTTATGTAGGCTTCTCCAAGTGCTAAAGATGTACTTTTTAATAATTCAGATTTGCTAATATCATTATTTACAATAACTTTAAATTGAGGAGAGCTATCTCCAACTAGAAATTCTTCCCCGTCTTTAAGCCTAACTAGAAATGGTGTTTCATTAAATCTTTCTAAATAGTCTTTTAAAAAATTTTTTGTAATGTTCATATTACCAGCTCCTTTTAATGTAAATCCAGTAAGTTTTCCTTGCTTAAAGTATATTATATTCCTTTTTTTAAAAAAGTAAAATTTTTTTTTGGTTAATTTTTACTTGAATGAACTTTTTATTTTATAAAGGAATTTTATCTTGTGATATTTTATTTTATAAATTTTAGTATTGGATATAATATTCAATTAGTAATGATATAATAATTTTAATTAATAATAAAGTTTTGAAGCAATTAGTTTGAAACTATTTAATGAAGGAGATATCAAATGGAAGTATATGCTTTAGTTGGGTCAAGTGGTACAGGAAAAAGTTATAAGGCACTAGAGTTTGCATATGAAAATGACATAGATTATATAATTGATGATGGGATTTTAATATATAGAAATAAAGTTTTAGCAGGTATATCAGCAAAACAAGCAAAGACTACTATTGAGGCAGTTAAAAGAGCTATTTTTTATAATTTAGAACATCGGCAAAAGGTTAGAGAGGTAATAGAAAAAGAAAACATAAATAAGGTTCTTGTTATAGGAACTTCAAAAAAAATGATTAATCAGATTGTAGAGAGATTATCAATCGGAAAAGTTTATAAATTTATAAATATTCAAGATATAAGTACTAAATATGAAATAGAAATAGCAAAACAATCTAGAAAAGAAGGAAATCATGTAATTCCTGTTCCAGCAGTTGAAATAAAAAATATGACAAGTGGTCTTAGTATAAATCCATTGAAAAGGTTTTTTAGAAAAGGAAATAATATAAATATGGTGGTTTTAGAAAAGACAATTATAAGACCTACTTTTAGTTACGTTGGCAAAGTTTATATTGATGCAGATGTAATTAAACAAATAATTGAATATGAAGTGTACAACTTTGGAAGCATTGATAGAATAAATAAAACCAATATAGAGAATTGCAACAATTTTATGAATATTTTTGTAAGTATAAATATCAATGATTTAGAAGTTATAAAAAAAATTGAAAGTATGCAACATATAATAAAAAAGTCTATTGAGAGAATGACTTTAGTTAATGTACAAAAAATAGATATTAACATTCATAAAATTAAAAAAATAAACTTCCTCCCATGTTAAAAAATAAACTGAGAAAATGATATACTAATTTGCAATAAAGTGTGCTATAATTAAACTGTAAATTTAGGAAATGGTTTTTCTAAATGGAGTATACATAATTATAACGTATTTATAAGGGGGCTTTCAAATGTCAGGAAAAGATGTAAATGTCTTCGAGATGGCGCAATCTCAAGTAAAAAATGCATGTGATAAATTAGGTATGGAACCAGCAGTTTATGAATTACTAAAAGAACCTATGAGGGTTATTGAGGTTTCAATTCCAGTAAAAATGGATGACGGTTCTATAAAAACTTTTAAAGGATTTAGATCACAACATAATGATGCAGTAGGGCCAACAAAAGGTGGAATAAGATTCCATCCAAATGTTTCAAGAGACGAAGTAAAAGCTTTATCTATATGGATGACTTTCAAATGTTCTGTAACAGGTATACCATATGGTGGAGGTAAAGGTGGAATAATAGTAGATCCATCAACTTTATCTCAAGGTGAATTAGAAAGATTAAGTAGAGGATACATAGATGGAATATATAAATTAATAGGTGAAAAAGTTGACGTTCCTGCACCAGACGTAAACACTAATGGACAAATAATGTCTTGGATGGTTGATGAATATAATAAATTAACTGGACAAAGTGCTATAGGTGTTTTAACTGGTAAACCAGTTGAATTTGGTGGTTCTTTAGGAAGAACAGCTGCTACTGGATTTGGTGTTGCTGTAACTGCAAGAGAAGCTGCTGCTAAATTAGGAATAGATATGAAAAAAGCTAAATTAGCTGTTCAAGGTATAGGAAACGTTGGTTCTTACACAGTTCTTAACTGTGAAAAACTTGGTGGTACTGTTGTAGCTATGGCTGAATGGTGCAAATCAGAAGGTTCTTATGCTATATACAATGAAAATGGTTTAGATGGTCAAGCTATGTTAGACCATATGAAAGAACATGGTAACTTATTAAACTTCCCAGGAGCTAAGAGAATATCTTTAGAAGAGTTCTGGGCTTCAGATGTTGATATAGTAATACCAGCTGCATTAGAAAACTCTATAACTAAAGAAGTTGCTGAATCTATAAAAGCTAAATTAGTTTGTGAAGCTGCTAATGGACCAACTACTCCAGAAGCTGACGAAGTATTTGCTGAAAGAGGAATAGTTCTTACTCCAGACATATTAACTAATGCTGGTGGAGTTACAGTTTCTTACTTCGAGTGGGTACAAAACTTATATGGATACTACTGGTCAGAAGAAGAAGTAGAGCAAAAAGAAGAAGTAGCTATGGTTAAAGCATTTGAATCTATTTGGAAAATCAAAGAAGAATACAATGTTACAATGAGAGAAGCTGCTTATATGCATTCAATTAAGAGAGTTGCTGAAGCTATGAAATTAAGAGGATGGTACTAGAATTACTCTTAATAAATAATAGGATATAATTATTTAATATATAAAAGGGCTGTACTATGTACAGCCCTTAAAAGTTGTATGACTCAAAATAATTTGGGTCATTTTTTATTTTGTAAGATATATTAATGTAATCTATGCAAAAAAATTAAATACAACTATAATCAATAAAACTAAAGTTGATGTAATTAAAATTATTTACTTTCAAAACACTTATAATGTAATATTAGTAGGTTTTAGATAGAGTCTATATATTATAACTTAAACTAATTCTTGTCAATTGACGCACTAATTATGAATAAGATATAATTAAATAAAAATAGTTTTATAAACTTAATTGAAAAAATATTAAATAAAAATAAATATATTTCTAAATTAAATATGTTTCAAATGAGATAGGAGAGAGTTGATGGCTAACTTAATTCTAAATGGGATTTCTAGAACAGTTATAGTGAGTAGTTTATGTATATTTTTAATATTAATTTTTAAGCAAACGATATTTAAAAGATTTAGTAAGAAGTTCAATTATTATATATGGTTAATAGTAGTTCTTAAGTTGTTACTTCCATTTACCTATTATACCTTTACAGTTAATATTTTAAGAAATAAAACGAAAGCCAATATTGATAATATTAACTTAGAACATTTTAATAGTGTTTCAACTTTAAGTAATAGTATTTTGATATATGTTTGGATTTCTACTGTAATAATATATTTAACTTATACTATCTTTAAATACATAAAACTAAAAAACTTAATAAATGACTTATCTTATGATGTTTAGGATGAAGAAATAATAAATCTTTATGTAAGTATATTAAAAGAATTTAATATCACAAAAGATATAAAGTTAAAATATTCTTATGAAGTTGAAACACCAGCATTTTTGATTCATGTGTGCTTTTACCACCACATGATTATAAACTAAAAGAACTTGAATGGATTTTTAGACATGAGCTTATGCATTTTAAGAGTAAAGACCTCTGTTTGAAATATGTAGTGTTGTTTTTAAAAATAGTTTATTGGTTTAATCCAGTTATATATATAATGGATAAACATATGGATTTAGACTGTGAACTTTATTGTGATGAGAGGGTTTTAAAAAAGTTTAGTACAGAAGATAAAAAAGACTATGCTTTAACAATTATAAATGCAATGAGAAGAAGCTCAAATTCTTCAAACAAATTTGTAGCTGGGTTACATAAGAAATCTGATATTAAAAAGAGAGTAACGAATATGTTTAATGAAAAATATAAGAATGGTATATTAATAGCTTTAATTATATGTTTATTATCATCAGTTACTTTCATCAAGTTTGATTCAGATAGTATTATTGAGTATAATGTTCCTTTAGATAGACCTAAAAATGTATGTAAAAAAATTGATATCGGTAAAGCAGCTAGTCTTGGAGATTTTGTTGAGTATACATATGCGACTGCGCCTGAAAAAGTTAGAAGAATATATGCAGAAAAATGTAAAGCTTTAGGAATTACTCCTAAAGATTCTGATAAAATAGAGATTCCATCAGGGGCTTATAATGAATTAACATTATAATTAAAGCAAGAAAATTTAAATTTCAAATTCACTATTATTAAGATTTCTTTTTATTAATAATCTTTATAAAAATATATTATATATAAAATTTACATAAAAACAAAAAATAATATTTATGTATACTTTAGTCTGAAAATGAAATACCTTCAATTAATGGTATTAAAATTTATTTTTAATAAATAATATAATTATTTAAGATATAAAAAAAGAAGCTCTTTGTAAGGACATTAAAAGTTAAATGATTCAAAGTAATTTGAGTCATTTTTTATTTGTATAATATTATATGAATAAAGATATTTAGCTATTATATAGTACAATATTATGAAGTTTATAAAAGAGTGACTTTAATTAATTACTGATAATTGCTAATTTATTACTGTTAAATTATAATTAAATAGAGATTATTTAATAAATTGTAGTTTGTGAAAACTCTTAAAAATAAAAAAATTATCTACAATAAAGTAAATATATTTTAGGTAGGAATAGAGTTTTGACAAAATCAAAAAAGTGTGAATTTAATCTAAAATAGAATATTTATATAAATATAAAATAAATATTAAGCAAGCAAAATAGATGTTTATTCTGTAATTTCAAAAACAATAGAAAATATGAAAAACTTAAAAATTAAGTAAATTTAAATACAAAATACTAATAAATAAGTTAGGTGAAAATATATGGTTAATTCAATTCTAAATGGGATTTTTAGAACTGTTATAGTAAGTAGTTTAAGTATTTTTCTGATATTGATTTTCAAGAAAAATGTATTCAAAAGATTTAGTAAAAAATTTAATTATTACATATGGATGATAGTTGTTATTAAGCTGTTGCTACCTTTTACATACTATACCTTTACAATAAATATCTTGAGAAGCAAAGAAAATATCAATATTAATAATATAAATTTAGAGGGCTTTAATAATGTTTCAAATTTAAAGAATAATATTTTATTATATGCTTGGCTTATAACTGTAGTAATATATTTAATTTATACTATATTTAAATACATAAAACTTAAAAACTTAATAAATGATTTATCCTATGATGTTGAGGATGAAGAAATAATAAATCTTTATAAAGATATATTAAAAGAATTTAATATAACAAAAGATATAAAACTAAAGTATTCTTATGAAGTTGAAACACCAGCATTTTTTAATTCATGTGTACTTTTGCCACCACATGACTATAATTTAAAAGAACTCAATTGGATTTTTAGGCATGAACTTATGCATTTTAAGAGTAGAGACCTTTGTCTAAAGTATGTAATGTTATTTTTAAAAATAGTATATTGGTTTAATCCATTTGTATATATAATGGACAAACATATAGATTTAGATTGTGAACTTTATTGTGATGAGAGGGTTTTAAAAAAACGTAGTGAAGAAGAAAAACAAGATTATGCTCTAACAATTATAAATGCAATGAGAAGAGGTTCAAATATTTCAAATAAATTTGTGGCTGGATTACATAAACAATCTGATATTAAAAAAAGAGTAATGAATATGTTTAATGAAAAATATAAAAATGGTATTTTAATGGCATTAACTTTATGTTTATTATCTTCTATTACTTTTTTAAAAGTAAATTCAACTAGTATTGCTAATTTAAATGTATTACCTAAAGATTTGGATTACTCAGAAACTACTAATAGAGCAATAATAGGCTTTATATCATTTACATATGCAGATGCTCCTGAAAAGGTTAGAAAAGAGCATAAAGAAAACTGTGAGTATTTGGGGAAGATTCCAAAAGATTCTGATGAAATAGAAGTTTATATAAAATTCTATAACAAATTAGAACCATAAGTAAACTTAGAAAAAACTATAATCTAAAAGTCACTTTTCTAAAAGTGACTTTCTATAATAAGTTGAAAAATTCACTATATTTCTAACTTTATAGAAGTTTTATTAAAAAATATACGATACATAAAAACGCACAAAAAAACACATAAAACAATATTTATGCGTACTTTAGCTTCAAAAGGTACAAAATTCTTTACTTTTACAAACTCATATTATATAATTAAGTAAATAATGTATATTTAGGTGACATATTGGATAAGCTAATTAATTATTATTTATTAATATAATGATACTATAAAAGTTATATAAAGAGGTTTACAAAAAAGTTACAGATAGAGCTTTTATTAATGTATTGTGTATTAGTATTTTATCCTTAGGTACACTTCACCTACAAAATAGAATCATAAGATAATTATGGGAAAATTTTAGGAGGTTTATCGTGAAGAAAAAGATATTAATACCAGTATTTGCATCAGTTATGGCATTATCAGTAAGTTCAATTGTAAATGCAGATGAAATAAATGATTCATCTCAAAATAAAGATGATAAAACAAATACTGAATTAAATTTAGGCGAATATAAAGAAGTAAAATATAAAGTTGCAAGAATAAAAGATGGAGTAGCTATAAAGATAAGAGAAGAAGGTCAAGTTCAAAATATAGCTTATTCTGGAGACGAATTTACAGTTCTAGGAATCCAAGGAGAATGGGTTAAAGTTAAAGTTGAAGATGGCGAAGGTTGGTTGGCTACTAGATATGTAGATATATCTGAAGGGGTAGGATATACTAATGCTGATAAAGTAAACTTAAGAAAAGATAAAAGTGAAAATTCAGAAGTAATTGGGGAGCTAGAAAAAGGAAGCTCTTTATTGGTTTTAGAGGAAAATGGAGATTGGTTAAAAGTTAAAGATGGAGAAACAGAAGGATATGTAAAATCTTCTTATCTAACTGATAAAGCTCCAGTAATAGAAGAGCCACAAGTAGACCAAAATGTTACTCAAAATGGAGATTCTACAAACACAAATAACAATCAACAAAACAATACAAATAATAATCAACAAAATAATAATTCCAATGTGCCAACAGCTAACTCTAATGCAGTTCAAGCTGTGCTTAATTTGGCTTATTCTAAGCAAGGTTGCCCATATGTTTGGGGAGCAGAAGGGCCAAATACTTTTGACTGTTCAGGATTTACACAATATGTATACAGAAATGCAGTAGGAAAGAAGATACCAAGAACATCTAAGGCACAATCTAATTATGGACAAACTGTAAGTAAGGCAAATTTACAGCCAGGAGACTTAGTATTCTTTACAACTAATGGTTCTGGTTCTGTTAGTCATGTTGGTATATATGTAGGTGGAGGTAATATGATACATTCACCATCAACAGGAAAAACAGTTCGTGTAACTAGTATAAATTCAGCATACTATACAGCAAGATTTGTTACAGCAAAAAGAATCTTATAATCGATTTGTACTATAATAAATTGATAAATACATAAATACAAATGCTCTATATTATATTTAATTTAATCAGAAAATCTAAAATGATTATATGTTAAATGCAATATAGAGTTTTTTTGCGTTATCTTAAATTTTGATGTGGATTTATATTAATATTACTATTAAATAGTATTCTTTCCAGATAATGATTATTTGTGCAATACCTTGACAGGATAAGGTAAAGGTGATAAGCTACTAACAGTACAAAAATACTTTTAATTTTAGTTCAGAGAGGCTAAAAAAGGAGGACGAAAGATGTTAAAATCAAGAAATTTAATCCAACCAGAAGACTTTTCAATAGAAGAAATAGATGAAATATTAGAATTAGCTCAAAAAATAATTGACAATCCGTCAAAATATTCTCATATATGTGAAGGTAAACTATTAGCTACATTATTTTATGAACCGTCAACAAGAACAAGATTAAGTTTTGAATCTGCTATGAACAGACTAGGAGGTCGTGTCGTAGGTTTTTCAGAGCCAAACTCATCATCTGCATCAAAGGGTGAAACTTTAGGTGATACGATGAGAATAGTATCTAGTTATGTTGATATAATAGCTATGAGACACCCTCAATCAGGTGCAGCTATAGAAGCATCAAAATTCACAGAAGTACCATTTATAAATGCAGGAGATGGCGGAAATCAGCATCCAACACAAACACTTACAGATTTACTTACTATAAAATCATTAAAAGGAACTTTAGAAAATCACACAATAGGATTATGTGGTGATTTAAAATATGGAAGAACTGTACATTCTTTAGTTAAGGCTATGGCAAGATACAAAAATACTAAGTTTGTATTTATAGCACCTGAAGAACTAAAAATGCCAGACTATATAAAAGAAGCTATAAAGGGACATGCTTACTATGAAACTAATAATTTAGATGATGTTATAGGAAGTTTGGATGTTTTATATATGACTAGAATTCAACAAGAAAGATTTGAAGATAAATCAGAATACGAAAGACTGAAAAACTATTATATTTTAAATAAAGCTAAATTAGAAAAAGCATCTGAAAGTATGTTAGTAATGCATCCATTACCAAGAGTAAATGAAATAGATGTTGATGTAGATACAGATGATAGAGCTGTTTATTTTAAGCAAGCTAAATATGGAATGTTCGTTAGAATGGCATTAATAATAAAGCTTCTAGGTATAAATGAAGGCTAGTAGTTACATTATATAATAGTAAAGTAAAGGAGATTTTGGGATGTATAAAATTCTAGAAAATATATACATAGGTGAAGATATGTATAGAATGAAAGTAAAAGGTACTTTTGAAGGTAAGATGGGGCAATTTTATATGCTAAGAGCATGGGATACTTATCCAGTACTTTCAAGACCTATAAGTATACATGATATAGATGAAGAAGGTATAACTTTTCTTTATAAAGCAGTAGGAGAAGGAACTCAAATTATTAGTAATCTAAAAGTGAATGATACTATAAAGCTAGAAGGTCCTTATGGAAATGGATATAGTAAAGTTGATGGAAAAGTAGCTCTAGTAGGTGGTGGAATCGGTGTAGCACCATTGTATTTAGTTGCTAAAAATATAAAAGACTGCGATGCTTATCTTGGATTTAGAGAAGATGTTATATTAGAAAATGAATATAAAGAAGTTTGTAATGAGGTATATACAACAGTAGGAAATACGTTTGTAACAGATATAATTGATGTAGAAAAATATGACTATATATTAACATGTGGGCCAACTCCAATGATGGAAAAATTGGTTAAAATGGTAGAAGGTACTAAAACAAGGATTATGGTGTCACTTGAAAATCATATGGCATGTGGAGTAGGAGCGTGTTTAGTATGTACATGTAAGACTACTAAAGGAAACAAAAAAACTTGCAAAGATGGTCCAGTATTTTGGGGAGAGGACGTGATTTTTAATGGCTAATTTGAACATAAAATTTGGAAATATTGATTTTAAAAATCCAGTAATAATGGCGTCTGGGACTTTTGGATTTGGAAGAGAATATAATGAAATTTATGAGATACAAAAACTTGGTGGGATAAGTAGTAAAGGTCTTACTTTAAATAAAAAACCTGGTAATAATGGTATGAGAGTTCATGAGACACCATCAGGTATGATGAATAGTGTTGGACTTGAAAATCCTGGAGTTCAAGGATTTATAGACAGTGAACTTCCTTTCTTCAGTGAGTTAGATTTAGTTAGAATTGCTAATGTTGGAGGCGGAACATTAGAAGATTATCTACTTGGGGTTAAGCTGTTAAATGACAAGCCTGTAGATATTATTGAATTAAACATATCTTGTCCAAATGTCAAAGCAGGAGGAATGGCTTTTGGTATAAAAAATGAAGTGGCAAGAGAAGTTGTTCGTGAGGTAAGAAACGTAACTAAACTACCTCTAGTAATAAAATTATCGCCTAATGCTGAAGATATTGTGGGTATGGCAAAAGTTTGTGAAGAAGAAGGTGCTGATGGAGTATCTTTAGTTAATACTTTTAAAGCAATGGCAATTGATATAAAAAATAGAAAGCCAGTATTTGAAAATGTATATGCTGGATTATCTGGACCAGCTATAAAGCCTATAGCTCTTAGAATGGTACATGAAGTTTGTAAAAATGTAAATATACCAGTAATGGGAATGGGTGGAATAACTAAAGCTACAGATGCCATAGAATTTATAATGGCAGGAGCTACTTGTATTCAAGTTGGAACTGCAAATTTCATGAATCCTAAAATTGGTCTTGAGATAATAGATGGAATCAATGAATTTATGGATAGAGAAGGAATAAAGAGTTTAGAAGAAATAAGAGGAATTATATAAGTCAGTGTAGGTATGATAAATAAGTATAACTAAATCAAATAATATAAATTAAAATAAATATAATATTAACATGGAGGAAAAAATAATATGAGTAAAGTAGATGTAGTAGATATATTAAAGAAAAGTGATGCATTATTAGAGGGACATTTTTTATTATCTTCAGGAAAACACAGTAACAGATATGTGCAATGTGCAAAGTTATTAAGATTCCCAGAGTATGCAGCTGAGGTATTAAATACAGTTGTTGAACAAATTAAAGATTTAGGTATAGACTTAGTAGTTGGGCCAGCTATGGGTGGAGTAGTAGTTTCTTATGAGTTAGGAAGACAGTTAGGAAAAGAAGCTATATTTACTGAGAGAAAAGATAATACAATGGAGTTAAGAAGAGGATTTGAAGTTAAAAAAGGTGCAAAAATAATAATTGCTGAAGATGTTGTTACTACTGGTAAGTCAACTATGGAAACAAAAAGAGTATTAGAAGCATTAGGTGGAGAAGTTATAGGTGTTGCCTGTATAGCTGATAGAACTAATCATGATATAGGTATGCCTATATATAGTGCAGTAAAACTTGATATTCAAGTTTATGAAGCTGGTGAATGTCCTTTATGTAAAGAGGGAAAATTACCAGTTGTTAAACCTGGAAGTAGAGAGTTTAAAGAATTAGGAATGTAATAACTAATTAATTAAATTTAACATTATTTGAGGAAATACAAATTTTTTTGACTAAAAAAATATCAATTTAAATATATAAATAAGAGATAATAAACAGCTAGCTTTCATTTAAAAGGCTAGCTGTTTTTTGTTGAAAATATATTTACAAAACAGTAGCTAGTAGCAGTACAATATAATTATAAAATAAAAAATTATTATATATATTGGGGAGGGTTTCGGTATGAGTAATCAATTAAAGAAAAATCAAAAAAAGGTTGTATTTTTTGGTGTTGGTGCTGTTGGAGCTACCTTTGCAGAACAATTTTTAAATTCTAAATATGATTTTAAAATTCTTTGTGACCAAAAAAGAAAAAAAAGATATTTAGAAGATGGTTTTATAATAAATGGAAAAAGATATGACTTCGATTATATAACTAAAGATGAATATAAACAAGAAGCTGATTTTATAATTATAGGTTTAAAATACAATAACCTAAAAGAAAATATAGAAGAGTTAGATGGATTGGTTGGAAAAGATACAGTAATAATGTCTTTATTAAATGGAGTTAATAGTGAAGAGATAATAGGAGAAAGATTTGGAATTGAAAAAATGGTATATTCATATGTAACAAATATAGATGCAAAAAAAATAGAAAATAATATTATACATACTACAGATGGAATAATTGTATTTGGAAATAAAGATAATAGTGAAGATAGAAAAACAGATATAATAACTGAAGTTTTTGATAGTGTAAATATAGAATATGTATTATCAAAAAATATTCAACGAGATATGTGGTGGAAATACATGGTTAATATTGGGGTAAATCAAACTTCAGCTATACTTGGAGCTTCTTATGGAGTGTTTCAAGACTCTGAATATCTAAGAGAGTTAGCAAAATCTGCAATGAGAGAAGTTGTTGATATAGCTCAAGTAAAAGGTATATGTCTTACAGAAGATGATGTAGAAAATTCATTACATAGAATACTAGAACATTCAAGAGAAGGTAGAACATCAATGCTTCAGGATGTAGAGGCTCATAGACTTACAGAAGTAGATATGTTTTCTAAGAATATTTGTGAACTTGGAAGAAAGTATAACATACCAACTCCTATAAATCAGACTCTTTTTTATATGATAAAAGTAATTGAAAGTAGATTTTAGAAAATTTTTAGAAAAAAATTGAGGCTGTGAGTAAATCTGTGTAAAACAAATTTATCTACAACTTTTTTAGTAGACACAATTGGTAAAAATGGTTATACGTCAAATTATGAATACTAAAAAAATAAAAAATTTTAAATTTAAAATAAAAAATTTGAAAGGAATTTTGAATAAAATTATTACAGAAGGGATAGAAAATACTATGAAAAAGCTATTTACAAGTGAAACATTTTTGGAATTTCAGTTTATCAGTGACTGCCAACTGTCTCCAGATGGAGGATATACAGCCTTTGTTATAAAGAAAGCTGATATCAAAGAGAATGGTTACACAAGCCAACTTTATGTATTAGACAATAAAAGTGGAGAATTAAAACAAATAACTTCTATAGATTCTGTAGGAGCATATGCTTGGGAAAATGAAAATACGATTTTGTTCCCTGCTTTGAGAAATGAAAAAGTAAAAGAAGGTATTAAAAATGGCAAGCAATGTATGAGTTACTATGCTTTATCTTTACATGGTGGAGAAGCAGAAGAACTTTTTAGATTACCCATCAAAGGTGGTAAATTGAATCCTATAGGAAAAGGTTTGTATGCAGTAATTGATTCTTATGATAATGACCAACCTGCTATGGAAGGATTGTCAGAAGAAGAACAGCAGAAAAAAATAAATGCTTATAATAAAAGACAATATGAACACTTTAAGGAAATTCCTTATGCTGTCAATGGTGAAGGATATATTAGTAGGAAAAGAAAGCGCCTGTACTTATATAACAATAATACAAAGGAATTAAAGCCAATTACAGTCCCAATGTTTAATGTGGTAGGTATGAAAATAAATGATGGCAAAATATTATATGTAGGACAGGAATTTGAAAATGTAAAAGGTTTAAAAATTGGAGTTTATGTGTTTGATACTAAGAATAATACAAATGTTTGTATATTAGAAAAAGATAATTATATTATAAAAGGTTTTGAATTATATAAAAATAAAGCAGTGTTAAATTTAACAGATGCTTTGTCTTATGGTAATGGCGAAAATGGAGATTTTTATACCATTGATATTGATACAAAAGAAATTAAACTTCTTTCAGAACATCAACATCATTGTATAGGAAATACAATAACATCTGATATTAAAATAGGTACAGGGCAGACAACAAAAGTAGATGGTGAATATATTTATTATACTTCTACAGTAAATATGGACTGCATTATTGAGAGAATACATATTCCAACAGGAAAACAGGAAAAAGTTACAAAAACAGGCTCTGTTGATTTTATCGATGTGAAAGATGGCAATATTGTATGTGTAGCTTGTACAGGAAATCAATTACCTGAAGTTTATACAGTAGAAAATGAAACTTTATGCAAGAAAACATATTTGAATGAACATATTCTACAGGAATATAAAATTTCTGAACCAGAATATATGGAATCAAAAGGAAGTTCTAATTGGGAAATACAAGGATATGTATTTAAACCAGAGTAGATTATGAAGTAGGAAAAAAATATCCAGCTATATTGGCAATTCATGGTGGGCCAAGATTGACATATGGACCATATTTTATGAATGAAATACAGGTATTTGCAAGTTCAGGATATTTTGTATTCTTCTGTAATCCAAGAGGTTCCGAAGGTCGAGGAAATGATTTTGCTGATATTAGAAAACAATTTGGAGATATTGATTACATAGATTTTATGGAGTTTACAGATGCTGTACTTGAAAAATATCCTGATATTGATGAAACGAAGTTAGCTGTAGAAGGTGGAAGCTATGGCGGATTTATGACAAACTGGATAATTGGTCATACAAATCGTTTTGCTGCTGCTTGTGCTCAACGTTCTATTGCAAACTGGAGTGGTATGGAGGGTACAACAGACATTGGTTATTATTTCTGCAAAGGGCAAACAGGAGCTTCTCACATGGAAAATCATGAGCTTCAATGGAAACAATCTCCTCTTGCTTACGCTGATAAATGTGTTACTCCAACTTTATTCTTACATGGGGAAAAAGATTATCGTTGCTATATGCAAGAAGCATTCCAGATGTTTTCTGCATTGAAAATTCATGAATGCCCTACAAAACTTTGTCTTTTTGCAGGAGAAAATCATGAGTTATCACGTTCTGGCGGACCAAAACAAAAACTGCAAAGATTCGTAGAAATGTTAAATTGGTTTTCAATATATGTTAAAAAAGAGCAGTAAAGAGAGTAGAATATAAAAATGGAAAAACTAAAAATTGAAAGTTCAGATATTTATGAATATTTATTTCCTCATGATATTTCTTGTTCCCCTGATGGAAAGTATATTGCTTATATTATATCAAATATCAATGAGGAAAAAGATTGTTATGAACATGACTTATATGTTATGGAAATAAAAACAAAGAAACAAATACATTTAACTCAAACAAGAGATGTAACAGCATTTAGCTGGATTTCTAATACAGAATTATTTTTTACTTCAAAAAGAGATAAACCAAAAGCAGGTACAACAGATTTTTACACTATTTCTATACAAGGAGGAGAAGCAAAAAGAGCATTTTCTATTCCAAAAGCCTGTGGTCTACCTGTATCATTGGGAAATAAATTGTGGTTATTGATGACAAAAAATCCAACAGATGCTAAAAAATCAGAACCAGATAGAGCGGTAGAAGGTGTGGACTATTGGACATTTACAGATAAACCTTTTATAAGAGATGGAGAAAATTTTTCTCAAAGAAGACGTGTTACTTTAGAGTTGTATCAAGAAGGAAAAAATGAAACAAAAGCTATTACACCAAAATATTGTGATGTAGCAAGTTTAGATGTTTCTTCTGACAAAAAAAGAATTTTATATATTGGTCAGATTTATGAAGATTGTGCGACACCTTTTTCTGGTCTTTGGGAGTATCATTTAGAAACTGGAGAAACAAAAGAACTTGTTCCACAGGGAAAGTATCAAATTAGTTTGGCTAAATATGTTGGTGAAAATAAAGTAATGTTGCAGGCTTCTACATTAGACCGTTCTATTACACAGAACCATGATATTTTTATGCTTAACTTGGATAATGGTGCAATGAATATGATTGCAAGCCCAGATGGTATGTATGCTACATTATTGGATGTAGATGCTGTATATGGTGGTGGGCGTAGTAATAAAGTCATAGGAGATAAGTTTATTGGTGCAAGAATTTGCAGAACTATGACAGAGTTTAATGAATTTGACACAAAAACAAGTAATATACGCATTATTACAAAAGTAGATGCTTTTACCTCTTTTGATGTTTATGACAACACAATGTATGTAGTTATGCTGAAAGACTATGAATTAGCAGAAATATACAGCATTGATATGATGACAGGAGAAATGATAAAAATGACTACTTTTTCTAAACCATACTTAGATAGTCATAAAGTATCTTTACCTGAAAAATTAACATTTGTGGCAAAAAATGGAGAGGAAGTAGATGGTTTTGTAATACCACCTGTAGATGTTAAAGAAGGTGAAAAATATCCAGCTGTATTATTTATCCATGGTGGACCTAAATGGGCATATGGTTATATGTTTACACATTTGAAACAGTGTGTAGCGTCAAAAGGAATGTATGTTATTTACTGTAATCCTCATGGAGGCGATGGATATGGTGAAAAATTCTTGGAGATGGTAGAAAGATGGGGTTATGTTGATTATGAACATCTCATGGAATTTGTAGATACCTGTATTGAAAAATATCCTGGTATTGATGCAGACCGCCTAGGTGTGACAGGAGGAAGTTATGGTGGTTATATGGCAAACTGGATAATTGGCCATACAGACCGTTTCAAAGCAGTTGCTTCTCAAAGAGGTATTAGTAACTTAGTTACAGCATCTTTGATTATTGACTTTGGTGATAGAATTATGAAGCAAACTTGTGGTGATAAGACACCCTAGAATCATGAGGAAGTTCTTTGGAATCATTCGCCTATTAAATATGTAAAAAATGTTAAAACACCAACTTTGTTCTTACATAGCGATAGAGATTATAGATGTTTTATGGGAGATACTTTCCAAATGTTCACAGCATTAAAACAGCTTGGTGTAGATACAGAAATGTATTTATTCCATGGAGATACACATGGATTGTCTAGAAATGGCAGACCATCTAATAGAATTGTACGTGCTGATGCCATTGTAGATTGGTTTGAAAGATATTTATAATAAGGGGGTTATTTTATGAGTGAAATGTTATTATGGTTTAGTGTTGTATTAGTTTTGTTTGCTATTGGAGATTTAATTGCAAGTAAAACAAAAGCAAAAGTTTCTGCTGTATTTGTCACATTACTTTTATTTTTGATTCTCTTTGTCACAAAAGTGATACCAGCAGATATTATTGAAAAAGCAGGTATGACTGCAGTGGCAAGTTAGAGTGTTCCAATGATTATGTTCAGTATGGGAACAATGTTGAATGTCAAACAGTTCATAGACGAATGGAGAACTGTGTTGACAGCATGGCTTGGAATTTTGGCAGTTATCATTTGTGTTTCATTGTGTATTCCTCTGTTTGGAAAAGCAACAGTATTGACAAGTATACCAGTTATAAATGGGGCTTTACCTGCTACCATTATTATGACGCAGGAAGCGTTAGAAAAAGGATTGACACTTGCAGCAGCTACAGCAACAGTTGTATTTGCAATTCAGAAATTTGTTGGTACACCAATTGCCTCTAGAGCTGCACTACAGGAAGCCAACCGTCTTTTAATAGAATATCATGAAGCAAAAGGAAAAGGAATTGATTTAGCAAATGTGAGTGGTGAAAATAAAGAAACAGAAGGTACAGCAAAAAAAGCAAAACAGGTTTTCTGTGAAAAATATGATAAATATTATTCTACAAATGTTTGTATATTTTTTATAGCTATATTCTCTTATTTAGGATATGAGTTTTCAGAGATTATTCATATGAATTATTCGATTGTATGTCTTGTTGTTGGTGTTCTTGTAACGCGTATTGGTATTGTACCAAAAGACATTTTAGAAAAAGGAAAAATAAAGGGGTTTATCAACATGGTTGTGTTTGTGGCTGTTATTCTTTCTTTAGCGAAGGTTTCTTTGACAGATTTAGTTAGTCTTTTTGTACCAATTGTAGGTATGTTTGCAGTTTCTATTATTGGTATATTTATTACAATGAAGGTATTACCTGGATGGAAAATTATTGGTTCTAAACCTCTTGCCTTTGGTGTAGGATTTTGCCAGATGCTGGGATTCCCAACAACATATTTGATTTCAAATGAAGTATGTAATGTCACTGGAGAAACAGAAGAAGAAAGAGCATATTTGATGTCTAAAATAATGCCTAAGCTAGTAGTTGGTGGTATGGCTTGTATGATTTCTATAGTGGTAGCTGGTATTATTGTACCAATGCTATAAATAAATTTTGTAATTAAATAGTAAATAGGAAAAGGGATAATTATTTATTGGGATAGGTTATAATATAAAAAGGATTCTAAAAGTCATAAAAAGCTTGTAGAATCTTTTTTTATGTTAACTTAAATAATGAACGCATAAGTTTAAGGGAAATACTCATAGCTATAACATGAGAATGATAAATAAAATTAAAAATTCTAATACATATGCAGTATTTAAAATTTCTTCTGTTATGTCATGTTTGATTTTTAATAACTCTTTCACGTTTTATCTAAAATAAAAACCACTCAAATATGACTAAGAGCGGTTTGAAATTCAATGTTAATTTAATTTTAGAATTATCCATCTTATAATATATAAAATATGAATTAAAAAATATTTTTAATAGCTATAACTATTGATATTACTTATTTTTATATTAATTACTATATCATAAAATAACAAAAAAATCAAGTCGAGTAATCTCTCTGTTTCAGTGATATACTAGGTTTTAATAGTTTTTAATAAACATAATGTAACTAGAGGATAATCTATGTTTTTTAATTTTTTTGATTAAAGTTACCTCTAGCTCAATAATTATAAGGAGAAATATTATGAATTTGAAAAAAGGATTAGATATTTTAGAAATTCCATCAAGTATATTAGGTAAGGGTAAAGTTATATATATTCCAGTAATCTATACAGAAGATGAGGCAACCATTGTTGATACTGGACTTCCAGGTCAAGGAGAGTTAATAATTGATGCTCTTAATAAGAGTAATACAAGTTTTAATAAATTAAAAAATATCATAATAACTCACCATGATATAGACCATATAGGAAATATAAAATATTTAAGAGAAAAATCTAAAAATGATATAAAGGTATATGCATACAAAAGTGAAGTTAACTATATAACAGGTGAGGAAACGCCATTTAAACTTTGCATATTAGAGCAAGAGATAGATAATCTTAATGACAAAATGCTTGATATGTTAAATGCTATAAAACTTGGATTTAAGTCATCATATACTACAGTAGATGTATCTTTAAATAACCATGAGGTTTTACATTTAAGTGAAGAAGTAGAGGTTATACACACAGGTGGTCATACTAGGGGTCATATATGTCTTTATTTAAAGAAATCTAAAGTACTTATTGCTGGAGATTTATTAGAGATAAAAGATGGTAAACTTAGACCAGTTGATGTAATGCATAGTGACAAGCAAGAATTGATAAAAGCTATTAAGAAATTAAGTAACTATGATATAGAGGAAATAGTTTTTAGTCATGGTGGATTATATAAAAAAAATATAATTGAAACATTAAAAAATATAGTTATTGAATAATGTTACATGATTGAAAATACTTTCCAGCTCTTTATGAAAAATTTATCTATATAGTAATTAAATATGAGAAGGAAAGAAACAAAAAATGTATAAATAATTATTTACTTGATATTTTGAGAATAAAAATATTACTGGAATCAGAAATTTCCAGTAATATTGAGTAGGAAAAAATATATTTACACAAATCTATAAACATTCTCAAAAAACTTATAATTATTGTTAGTTTTAAATTATATTAATCTTCAATGCTATTTAAATTACTAAATATTTTTAACTCTTCAATGAAAATACTTGCTGCTTTTGATAAAGTTATATCTTTTGGAAAGATATATGAAAAATGTCTGTTATAGTTGCTTCCAAGTTCTATAACAGATAGTTCGTTATTTAAAACAGGTAAGCTTGTTACTAGATTAGATACTATTGTAATCCCTAAATTATTTCTAACTGATTCTTTGACAGCATAGTTACTTCCAAAGACCATCATACTTTTTGGAATAATTTCCTTAACACTTAAAAACATATCCAAATAATCTCTAGTACCAGAACCATCTTCTCTGACTATCCATTTCTGATTTTGAAGCTTATCAAAACTAAAATCTTTTAATAAAGGACTATTATATGGAAGTGCTAAAACCATCTTATCTTCAAAAAAATATTCTTGCATAAATGTGGGTGAAGAACAAGTCCCTTCGATAAGTCCAATATCTAAAATATAATCCTTAACATGAGAAGATACAATAGATGTATTTTCTATGAAAATTTCTATATCTATGTCAGGATACTTTTGAGAAAATAGTGCAAGAAAATTAGGAAGAATATATTCTCCAATAGTTAAACTTGCGCCAATCTTTAAACGTCCAGTTATAGCATCTGAAACCTGATTTACATCATGATATGTAACACTTAAAAGATTTAGTATTTCCTTGGCTCTTTTATATAATATTTGTCCACTTTCTGTGATAAAAATAGTTTTCTGTTTAATAGACCTATTTATAAGCACAACTTTAAAGTAATTTTCTAAGTTTTTAATATGTTTACTTACACTTGGTTGTGATAAATTTAGATATTCACCAGCCTTGGTGAAATTTTTATATTCAACAACAGCCACAAACGTTTTTAATTCTTCAAACAATTTTTTATATCTCCTTTGCATAACAAAAATTTTGTATTTTTTATAAGTTACTTACAGATAATTGTAATATATACATTAATCATTAAAAATATTAATCATTACGATATTATATATTTATTTTACTTATGGTTATTACAATTATATACTATTATTGTAAAGAAAACTATATTAATTGGAAGGTAGGTATATTATGTTAAAAAATAAAAGTAGTTTTACATTAAAGAATATAAAAGAAATATTACCTGGATTGTTTGTATCAGTATTAGTAGGTTATATTAGTATATTTATTTCGACATTAATACCTAAGGTAGGAGCAGCATCAATCTCTATATTTTTGGGTATGTTTGTAGGAAATTTATTTTTAAACCAGAAAGTATTTCAAAAGGGTTATAAATTTTCAGAAACAGATTTGCTATCATATTCAATAGTATTATTAGGAGCAACACTTAGTATATCTACTCTAATAGATTTAAAGATTTCAGGTATATTGTTTATAATATTACAAATGACAATAACAATAGTATCAGCACTTTATATAGGTAAAAAGCTAGGTTTTGGTGAAAACTTTAGATTTCTTATGGCAAGTGGAAATGCAGTATGTGGTTCTTCTGCTATAGCAGCAACAGTTCCAGTAGTTAATGCTACAGACAAAGAAAAAGGAATAGCAATAACTATTGTAAATGTTACTGGTATATTTCTTATGTTTTTACTTCCAATAATATCTCAATTCTTATATAGTCATGAACTTGTAAAAACATCAGCAATGATAGGTGGTACATTACAATCAATTGGTCAAGTTGTGGCAAGTGGAGCTATAGTTGGGGAAAATGTAAAGGATTTAGCAACTATTTTCAAAATAATGAGAGTAATATTCTTAGTTGTAGTTGTTTTAGTATTTGGTCATTTGAAAAATAAGTCTAACAGTGAAATTATTGAAGAAGAAAAAGATGAAATAAAAAAGAAAAAAATAAATATACCATGGTATGTAATTGGTTTTTTCATAACTTGTGCACTTTTTTCAATTAATATCATACCAAAAGAAGTATCTGTATTGTGCAAAGAAATAAGTAATAAATTTGAAATAATAGCACTAGCAGCAATTGGATTAAAAGTTAATGTAAAAGACTTAGTAAGACAAGGTAAAGCAGTTTCTTTATATGGTTTATTTGTAGGAACAGTACAAGTTATATCAGCGATAGTTTTGATAAAGATATTTATATAGAATAAAAGTATTGATTATAATATCAATCTACTTAATCAAAATAATATGTTATTAATAATCGATAATATAAATAAAAAATGAATTCTAATAAGCGTAGATGGGTATAAGCTTATTGGAGTTCATTTTTTATTTATAGTGAAAATTTAAAGTAAAATATTATTTTACATAATAATAACATTATAAATTTTGAAATTAGTTATCTTTGTGTTAAAATAAGAAAAATGCACATATCACAGTTAAGTATTTAAGCAGATAAATAAAATAAAAATATAAATATTAAGGAGATTTTTTATATGAATGTTTATGAAAAGAATAATGTAGTTATACTAGAAGGAGTAACAGATTTTGATCCAAAACATATATTTGAGTGTGGTCAATGTTTTAGATGGCAAAAGCAAGAAGATGGCTCATACACAGGAGTTGCGAAAGGTAGAATATTAAATGTAAAAAAAGAAGATGATAAAGTATATTTAAATAATACAAATTTAGAGGAGTTTAATAGTATTTGGTATAATTACTTTGATTTAGGGACTGATTATACAGAAATAAAAAACAATCTAAAAAGTATGGATGAATATTTAAATAAAGCTACTGAATTTGGATGGGGAATAAGAATATTGAGACAAGATGGATGGGAAATGCTTATATCATTCATAATTTCTTCTAATAATAGAATTCCTATGATACAAAGAGCTATAGAAAACTTATCAAAAAGTTTTGGTAAATACATAGGTGAGTATGAAGGTAAAGAATACTATGCATTTCCAACACCAGAAGAGTTAAATAAAGCCTCACAAGAGCAAATAAGAGCATGTCAAACAGGTTTTAGAGACAAGTACATAAAGAGTACTACACAAGCTGTTATAGAAAATAATGATAAGGTATCTGAATATGTAAATCTAAGTACAGATGATTGTAGAAAAGAGCTTTTAAAATTTAATGGAGTAGGTCCAAAGGTATGTGATTGTATTGCGTTATTTGGCATGCAAAAATATGATTCTTTTCCAGTTGATGTATGGGTTAAGAGAGTTATGCAAGAGTTCTACATAAATGAAGATATGAGTTTACCTAAAATGAGAACTTATGGGATTGATAAATTTGGAGAAATGTCTGGATTTGCACAACAATATCTATTTTACTATGCAAGAGAGCTTGGTATAGGAAAATAGACTTAAGGGGGAAGGAATTATGGGAGTGATAGGCACAATATTTCTGTTCTATTTAATTATATCATATCTAGCTGGAGCCATAATTTCTGTAATTATATTACTTGAAAATAGAGATCCTGCAAAAACCATGTCTTGGTTATTGATGTTTATCATATTTCCTGGGATAGGGTTAATTATATATGCTATTTCGGGTAGAAATATTAGAAAACGAAAATTATTTAAAACTCAAAAACTAGCTAATAATATAAAAGAAAAGAAACTTTTTGATACATTAGAAAAGATAACAGAAATTGTTGAACTAGAAAAAGAATCTATAAGGCAAAATAAGCTTTTAAGAGATGAAGAAGATGGTAGCTATAGAAAAAGAGTCATAAGCATGCTACTAAAGACTGGGATGTTTCCATTTACTAAAAACAATAAAGTAGATGTTTTTGTAGATGGAAATGAAAAATTTAAGAGACTTATAGAAGATATAAGAGAAGCTAAAGACCATATTCATTTAGAGTACTTTATAATCAAAGACAGTGAAATAGGTAGGGTGTTAAAAGAAGAACTTATAAAAAAAGCTAAGGAAGGTATTAAAATAAGAATTTTATATGATGATGTAGGGTGTTGGAGATTTTGGTTTAATAGAAAATTTTTCCGAGAAATGAGAGAAGTAGGTATAGAAATAGCAGCTTTTTTACCTACAAAATTCCCTATAATAGGAGGAAAGTTAAACTATAGGAATCATAGAAAAATTGTTGTTATTGATGGAATAATTGGATATACAGGTGGAATAAATATAGGAGATGAATATTTAGGAAAAAATGAGAAGTTTGGGTATTGGAGAGATACTCATATTAGAATTAAAGGAATTTCTGTATATATGCTTCAAATGACATTTTTGATTGATTGGTATTATACAACAAAAGAGGTTTTAGTCACTAAAAATTACTTTCCAAGTGTCGGAAATGTAGGTGAAAGTATGATACAAGTGGTAGCTAGCGGACCAGATAGTGATTGGGAAGACATTCATTATGCTTATTTTTCTGCTATATGTCAAGCTAAACAAAATGTTTATATAGAAACTCCATACTTTATTCCGGATGAGAGTCTGCTGAAAGCTATAAAAAGTGCTGCACTTAGTGGTGTAGATGTAAGAATAATATTTCCTAAAATTGCAGACCACAAAATAGTTAATATAGCATCTTATTCATATTTTGAAGAAATATTAAGAGCAGGTGGTAAAGTCTATTTGTATAAAAAAGGATTTATACATTCCAAAGTAGTAATAATAGATGATAAAATTGCTTCTGCGGGTACAGCAAACATGGACTTAAGAAGTTTTATGCTCAACTTTGAAGTGAATGCTTTTATTTATGATGAAGATGTTATCAAGGTAATGACAGATGATTTCTTTGAAGATTTAAGTCATTGTGAAGAGCTTAATTTAGAGGTATTCATGAACAGAAATATTGTACAAAAAATTAAAGAATCTGTAGCCAGATTATTTTCACCAATATTATAAAAAATTATTAAAAAAGGTATTGAAAATTATGTGTGATTGGTATATTATAATAATTGTTAGCACTCTAGTAGATAGAGTGATAATAAATAAAAAGTATATATATAAATCTACATACAAAAGTAGTATTAATTTAAAAATAACTAAAAACATAGGCAAACTAGTCTATACTTAATATTTTAGGAGGCGTGAATAATGAAAATAAGACCATTAGCTGACAGAGTAGTAATTAAAAAAGTAGAAGCAGAAGAAAAGACTGCAAGTGGAATAGTTTTACCAGGAGCAGCTAAAGAGCAACCTCAAATAGCTGAAGTTGTAGAAGTTGGACCAGGTGGAATAGTTGAAGGAAAAGAAATAAAGATGGAATTGACAGTTGGAGACAAAGTTATATTCCAAAAATATTCTGGAACAGAAGTTAAAATAGAAGGGCAAGAATATACAATACTAAGACAAAGTGATGTATTAGCTGTTATTGAATAAATATAGAATAAATTTATTAGGAGGGGTTTAAAATGGCTAAAGAAATTAAATTTTCAGAGGAAGCAAGAAGAGCTTTAGAAGCTGGTGTAAATAAATTAGCAGATACAGTAAAAGTAACATTAGGACCTAAAGGAAGAAATGTTATATTAGATAAAAAATTTGGTTCTCCACTTATAACTAATGATGGTGTAACTATAGCAAAAGAAATAGAATTAGAAGATAGATTTGAAAATATGGGAGCTCAGTTAGTTAAAGAAGTAGCAACTAAAACTAACGACGTAGCTGGAGATGGTACTACAACTGCTACAGTTTTAGCACAAGCTATAATCAGAGAAGGTTTAAAAAATGTAACAGCAGGTGCTAACCCAATACTTTTAAGAAAAGGAATACAAAAAGCAGTAACAGTAGCAGTAGAAGAATTAAAAAATCAATCAAGAATAGTAGAAACACAAGAAGCTATATCTCAAGTTGCTTCTATATCTGCTGGTGATGAAGAAGTTGGAAAATTAATAGCAGAAGCTATGGAAATAGTAGGTAAAGATGGAGTTATAACTGTTGAAGAATCTCAAACTATGAATACTGAATTGGATGCTGTTGAAGGTATGCAATTTGACAGAGGATTCGTTTCTGCATATATGGTTACAGATGTAGACAAGATGGAAGCAGTTTTAAACGACCCATATATATTAATTACTGATAAAAAAATATCTAACATACAAGAACTATTACCAATTCTTGAACAAATAGTTCAACAAGGTAAAAAGCTACTAATAATCGCTGAAGATGTAGAAGGTGAAGCATTATCTACATTAGTTGTTAATAAATTAAGAGGAACATTTGATGTAGTAGCAGTTAAAGCTCCAGGATTTGGAGATAGAAGAAAAGAAATGCTTCAAGATATAGCTATACTTACAGGTGGTCAAGTAATATCAGAAGAATTAGGATATGATTTAAAAGAAGCTGATTTATCTATGTTAGGTAGAGCTTCATCTGTTAAAGTAACTAAAGAAAATACTACAATAGTAGATGGTTCTGGAGATAAAAAAGCTATAGAAGATAGAGTAAATCAAATCAAACATCAAGTAGAGCAAACTACTTCAGATTTTGATAGAGAAAAATTAATGGAAAGATTAGCTAAGCTTGCTGGTGGGGTAGCTGTTGTAAAAGTTGGAGCTGCTACAGAGGTTGAGTTAAAAGAACGAAAATTAAGAATAGAAGATGCTCTTAATGCAACTAGAGCTGCTGTAGAAGAAGGAATAGTAGCTGGTGGAGGAACTGCTTTTGTTAGTGTTATACCAGCAATAGGAACACTAGTTGATAGTTTAACTGGAGAAGTTAAACTAGGAGCTCAAATAGTTAAAAAAGCATTAGAAGAACCATTAAGACAAATAGCTATAAATGCTGGTCTTGAAGGTGCTGTAATTGTACAAAATGTTGTTAATGCTGAAGCAGAAACTGGATTTGATGCTTTAAATGAAACATATGTAAATATGATAGAAGCTGGTATAGTTGACCCAACTAAAGTTAGTAGAAGTGCTTTACAAAATGCTGCATCAATAGCAAGTACTTTCTTAACTACTGAAGCTGCTGTTGCTGACCTTCCTGAAAAAGAAGATGTAGGAATGCCAGGAATGGGTGGCGGTATGCCAGGAATGATGTAATCTTAAAATATTTAAAAATATAAATTTTAAGATAGAGAACTATTTTGACTTAGATTTTAATATCTAAGTTGAAATAGTTCTTTTGTATATATCTAATTTTTTATGTATTTACAACTTTAATATATATATTTGGATAATTAGTATCTAGACTATAATAATATCTTTGAAGTGGTATTGTTATTTTTTAGGTTATGATGTTAGATATATATTAATTAAGGTATAATTGTTGGTAGAGAATAAATCAAAGTTTAAAAGGATGCGATAATATGGATTTAAGAAAATTGCTTGAACAGGTTAAAAATGAAAACATTGATATAGATGTTGCATTAGAACAATTAAAAGATTTACCCTATGAAGACCTTGGATATGCAAATATAGACCATCATAGAGAATTAAGAAATGGATATCCAGAAGTAATTTATTGTGAAGGTAAAAGTGATGAACATATTTTAGGAATTATTGATAAAATGAATCAAAAAGGTTCTAATATATTGGGGACAAGATGTAGAAAAGAAACATTTTTAAAAGTTAAAGAAATTTATAGTCATGCTGAATATGAGGAATTATCTAAAATTCTTAAAATTCAAAATCATGTTATAGAGAATGTTGGAAAAGGCAAAATTGTAATTGCAACAGGAGGAACTTCTGATATACCAGTAGCAGATGAAGCATATTATACAGCTAAATTTTTAGGTAATGATGTTGATAGAATATATGATGTTGGAGTGGCTGGTATACATAGACTTTTAAATAAGAGACATAAAATAGATAGTGCCAGGGTAGTAGTAGCTGTTGCAGGAATGGAAGGTGCACTTGCAAGTGTAATTGGAGGTCTAGTTGATGTTCCAGTAATAGCTGTCCCAACATCTGTCGGATATGGAGCCAATTTTGGAGGATTAGCAGCATTATTGGCTATGTTAAATAGTTGTGCGTCTGGAATATCTGTTGTAAATATTGATAATGGTTTTGGAGCAGGATATTTGGCAGCTATGATAAACAAATTATAATAAATATATTGATATAAATTAGACATAAATTATACGATATTAATCTAATGTTTATTAGATTTTTCATTATTAAAACTGAGGAGAAATATATGAGTGAAAAAATACTTTATTTTGATATAGTAAGTGGTATATCAGGGGATATGACCCTTGCAAGCTTATTAAATTTAGGTGTACCTAAGGAAATTTTTTTGGAGGAAATTCATAAACTAAAAATGAGCGATGAATTTAATATAAATATAAGCTCAAAAAATGAAAGTGGAATATCAGGTACAACAGTAAAAGTAATTACGAAAGAAACACATATTCACAGGAATTTAGTGGATATATTTGAAATTATAGATGAAAGTGATTTAAATGAAAATGTAAAATCTAATGCTAAAAAAATATTTATGGTAATTGGAGAAGCAGAAGCAAAGGTTCATGGAACTACGATAGATAAGATACACTTCCATGAGGTAGGGGCTATAGATTCAATTGTAGATATCGTAGGAGCATCTATATTAGTTGATTTACTTTGTATAGATAAGATTTATTCTAGTACAGTGTCTGTTGGCTCAGGATTTGTAAAATGTGACCATGGAGTCATGCCTGTACCTGCACCTGCAACTATGGAAATATTAAGAGGTGTACCAATTAAATTAAATAATGTAAGAGGAGAATGTACAACTCCAACAGGAGCTGCAATAATAAAAGTTCTGTGTGATGAGTTTATAGAGGATTTTGAGTTTTCTCCAATACAAATTGGATATGGAATAGGTCATAAGAAATTTGAAGTACCTAATATGCTAAGAACAGTATTAGGCGAAAAAAAAAAGAAGAATTAATTTATGAAATTAGTGCAAATATCGATGATATGTCTTCGGAAGTATATTCTTATTTGTATGAAAAAATATTAGACGAGAAAGCGTTAGATATTTATACAGAAAGCATTTATATGAAAAAGAATAGACCTGCAACGAAAATATCGATTTTATGTAATAAAGTAGATTTAGAAAAATTTATTGAAATATTGCTTTTAGAAACTAGCACTTTTGGAGTACGATATAATGCGTACAACAGAGAAATTTTAGATAGAAAGTTTGTAAAATTAGATACAGAATATGGATTAGTTACAATAAAACTAGGGTATTACAAAGATAAATTAGTTAAAGCTACTCCAGAATATAATGAATGTAAAACTATAGCAAAAAATGAAGATATTCCTATAAAAAAAGTGTTTGCTGATATAAATTTTAGAATAAAAGAAGAATTTAGTGAAAACTTATTGACATAAGTAATAAATTTTGATAAATTAATACTCAGCCTTAATAAATAAAAGTAAACAGAAAAAAATATATAAAATATAAACTCACTCGTATATGCTCAGAGATATGGTCTGAGAGTCTCTACCAAGATACCGTAAATATCTTGACTATGAGTGAAATTATTATACCAAAAGACCTAGTTAAGTAAATGTGTAGGCTGAGTTATACTCCCTATGTGTTGGCTATAAGATAAGGGTCATTTTGGAAGCCTGTATAGTAATTTCACTTTTGTTAGAAATTATGGAAGTTACTATACAGGTTTTTTGTGTAAAAAGATTTAATATAATTTAGACTGTATTGTGTTAAAATAAATATATATAAAAACTATATTATACAAGGAGAGATGTAAATTTATGAAACATGAATTAGTACTTGTAATAGATTTTGGAGGTCAATATAATCAGTTAATAGCTAGAAGAGTTAGAGAAAACAATGTATATTGTGAAATACTTCCATGTACTGCAAGCATAGAAAGAATAAAAGCAAAAAATCCTAAAGGGATAATATTTACAGGTGGGCCAAATAGTGCATACTTAGAGGATTCTCCAACAATATCAAAAGAAATATTTGAACTAGGAGTACCAATACTTGGTATATGTTATGGAGTTCAAATAATGTCTCATGTATTAGGTGGAGTTGTAAGAAAAGGCAACAAACAAGAAAAAGAATATGGAAAAACATCTATAACTTATGGAAAATCATCATTATTTGAAGGGATTACTACAAATAGTGTTTGGATGAGTCATACTGATTTAATAGAAAAGGCTCCAGAAGGATTTACTATAGTTGCAAACACTAAAGATTGTCCAGTAGCTGCTATGGAAAATGTAGAACAAAAACTATATGGAGTTCAATTCCATCCAGAAGTAGAACATTGTTTAGAAGGGGATAAGATACTTAAAAATTTCTTATACAATGTATGTGAAGTAAAAGGTGACTGGACTACAGATTCATTTATAGAAGATAAAATAAAAGAATTAAAAGAAAAAATAGGCGACAAAAAAGCTTTATGTGCTTTAAGTGGAGGCGTTGACTCTTCTGTTGCCGCAGTTCTTATTCATAGAGCAATTGGGGATAACTTGACTTGTATATTTGTTGACCATGGTTTGCTTAGAAAAAATGAAGGAGACGATGTAGAAAGAATATTCAGAGAGAAATTCGATATAAATTTAATAAGAGTTAATGCAGAAGATAGATTCTTATCTAAATTAAAAGGAATTTCTGAGCCAGAAGCTAAGAGAAAGATAATTGGTGAAGAATTTATAAGAGTATTTGAAGAAGAATCAAATAAATTAGGAAAAATGGATTTCTTAGTTCAAGGAACAATTTATCCAGATGTTATAGAAAGTGGACATGGAAATGGTGCTGCTACTATAAAATCTCACCATAATGTTGGTGGAATTCCTGAAGATGTAGATTTCCAAGAAATAGTTGAGCCATTAAGAGAACTATTTAAGGATGAAGTTAGAAAAATAGGATTAGAGCTTGGTATAGAAGAAGGATTAATATTTAGACATCCTTTCCCAGGGCCAGGTCTTGGAATAAGAGTTATAGGTGATGTAACTAAAGAAAAATGTGATATATTAAGAGAAGCAGATGCTGTTTATATGGACGAGCTTAGAAAAGCTGGTTTATATAGAGAAATATGGCAAGCTTTTGCAACATTACCAGATGTTAAGACTGTTGGAGTTATGGGAGATGAAAGAACATATGCTTATTTAGTTGGTTTAAGAGCAGTTACTTCTTCTGATGGAATGACTTCTGACTGGTATAAGATGCCTTATGATGTTTTAGAGAAAATTTCTAATAGAATAATCAATGAAGTTGATGGAGTAAATAGAGTAGTTTATGATATAACTTCTAAACCACCTGGAACAATAGAGTGGGAATAGTTAATAGTAAGCTAGAAGGCCTTTAAATAGGGCATTTCTAGCTCTTTTTCTGTCCATTTTTTACGTGTTTTCATACATATCATGCTGTATAACTATTCTTTTAGGTTATATTTATGTTTTTAACGGAATGCGTAAAATTCAAAGTCATAATATATCTTAGTTGAGCTAGACTTTGTGCTATAAATAATTATTTTACTCATAATGTTTTTCTTCTCTTTCAACTCCTGTATATAGTTTTGTAATCATTTGATAAAACAGACTGATTTCTTCATTTGAATAATCTTGAAATATATTGTTTAATTTCTCAGTATGGAGTTCCTGTACTTTTTGTGAATATTCATCTGCTTTTTTTGTTAATACAATAGAAGTATTTCTTTTATTATTGGGTTCATGCTCAATAGCTATAAATCCTTTGCTTTCAAGAGAAACAGCTAGTTTTTTTATATTTTGACGTGAAGACCCTAAGAGTTTTCCAAGATAAGTAAAAGTAGTTTTTTCATCAGCATGCTTTACCATTGTAAGAAGCATAAATTGTTTTAAAGTAAGATGTTCATCTGCTTTATCAAAAATAGTTTGTAATCGGTTCTGTAAAATAAATATGCTTGCAAAAATACCTCGAACTTCATTATTTCTTTCACCACTAAAATTTTTAATCATATTTTTAATTTGCATAAGATATTCCTTTCATGTGAAATCTACTATTTACATTATAGTAATAAGTTGCTATAGTGTAAATAGTAACTTATTACTATAATTTACACAAGGTATTTTTCAGTTGACTTAACTAACAACACTCAGAATCTTTAAATACTTTACCTTAGGGAGGAAATCAAATGATAAAGAAAAAACAAATGACCTGGCTAAATATTTCAGCAACCATTATATTCATACTATTGCTAATCATTACAGTTTGTGGAATATTTTCATTCTCTATAGATAATAAATATGAGGCAATAAACCTATATGGGCAAGTTATTGAGATGTATGGTACAGGTATCTATCAATATGACTCATATTTCAAGGCACCTATATTGATAGGTTCAGACTTAGTAATGTTTTTAATTGTTGTTCCAGTTATTGGTTCATACATATTTCGTGATATAGATACAGTAGAACAAAAAACAAATTTTCTCACAATTCTAGGTATCGTTTTGTATTATGCTTTTAGTATTTCGTTTGGTGTTGCACATAATCAGTTACAACTAGTATATATTTTGTTAACTTCAATTTCATTTTTCACTCTATTTACTTTACTGATGGATATTTATGGAATATCACTTTGCTATAACTGTTCTTTCCATTTAAGAAAGGTAGAATACATGTTTTTGATATTAGCAGGTACTTCAAATATTGTTGCATGGTTACCAGATGTATTACATTCATTATTTACAAGTAGTACACTTGAGAGAATAGAAATGTATACTACAGAAATTACTTATGTGCTTGATATGGGAATTATTAGCCCTTTGGTTTTTATTATTATTTATCTATTAATAAAAAAGAAAAGCTATATTTCATTAGTTTTATATAGAATGATATTAGTAACATTAAAAGTTATTGGGGTAATGCTTCCAATACAAACTCTTGTACAGCTACGAGCAGGCATTTATATTCCAATTCCTGAATTGGTTACGAAAGTTGCTATTTTTGTGACACTTGCGATAATCTCTATCTATTTTGATAAGTTAAATAAAAAAAGAATTATAGTGATTCTGTCAAATAATAATTTTTAGTTTCACAGGATGCAAGCTCAAAACAAGTAGAATATATCATGGTAGATTGTTTTTATCATATGAATTTTAAAAGGTAGATGTCGTAATGACTTATACCTCTTACTCAGTTTACTTTATTATATATTAATCATTAAACTTGAATTTTATGTTTAGTATTTTTGTTGTATTCTATTGATTTTCTATAAACCACTCATATACTGTCTGACAAAACTTTTCACTATTTAAATAGTAGCTATTATGAACATCATCAATTTCAACAAGCTTCTTTTTACAGCTCAACGAATTATAATAGCTATCAAAATACTTAGGTTTGAAATATCTGTCATGAAGCGTTTTAAAAACAAGTGTTGGAATATTAACTCCATTTTTTATTACACTATCTTGTGCGACAAAACATTCTAACATTGTATTCATTACCTTTGTGCTATTTTTCCAAATATTAGGGTTGTCTTGCTCAATCATTTTGTAAAACGCATTATCATGGGCTTCATTATAACCTTCATATTTAGGTGGTTTTACTGTTATATGAAAATTAGGAAGGAGTTTGAGGAAAAAGTTTAATAATTTAACAGTGGGATAAGAATAACCTACCCCTGACGTATTTTTATAATCAACACAGGCAAACTGGGCAAAACTTTTTAACTTATTACTTGTACATGCATAATACTGTGCAAACATGCCACCAATACCTGCATTTCCGTATAGATGTATGTTGGAAGAATAATTCTTTTCTATATACGCAATGACAGAGTCTAAGTCTTTTACAATTGAATTACGTGAAAAATCTTTTTCATTACCACCGCTTTTACCTGTTCCTGAAAAATCAAAGGCAAAGACATTTACATCATATTGCGAAAGAGGTTCGTATGCTAACTGTAAATCAAGCGTAGTTACAATAGGAGTATGTGTAACAATAATATTCGTAGATGATTTTCCACTAATGAATGAATTACAAAAAATCACTGTATTTCCGTTTGGTATTTTTATATGTTGCCAACTCACTTACTTTTCCTCTCTTTCATATGTAAAATATTAGAATAATAAAATTATAAATTATTTATTGGTCATATTTTATCACAGTTACATATTAAAGTCATTTATTTTTTAGTTGTATTATAATATTAATAATAAAGCAGTATATTAGAATGAAATTTATATAGTGAAATTCATATAATAAAATTTATTTTCAGGATAATTAAAAACTACCTTTTAATTTTAGATTAAAATCTTGATATTTTTACAAAGGTAGTAGAGCAAAGAATAGTCTCTGTACATTATGATAAGCTATTGTTTTACTATTGTTGATATTAAGGATATAGAATTTGTTAGTATTGAATAAATAGAAATATAAATTTAGATTATGAATTTTATTTTTAAACAATATTCTACAATAATATAATAGAAAATATTACATAAATAAAATGAATAAAGAGATTATCCGTGAATTATTATTGGAATATAAAGGAGTTTTGTTGAATATTGGTAAATAGAATATTATAATATAGTGTGGATAGATTTTTAGTAATAAAATTTGTAGAGTTAGTATTTATACTAAAAATGGACTTATAATTTGGAGGACAAAAAATGAAATTATCAAGGTACGAAAAAAACAATATGGTTTTGTCTATAATTTTATGTGCACTTATTATTTCAATTCTTGTAATTACTGTTTTTACTACTGTAAAACTGTACAACATATCTAATAAGCAAACTAAAAACTATTTAAACGATGTATCTACACAAATTGTATCAAATGTTGACAATCAAATTGAGTTTATTTTGTCTGATTTAAGACTAATGGCAGATTTTATTAAACAATATGAAGGCGATAGTCGATATGATTACTTAGCAAAAAGAAAAACTAGTTATGAATATTCTGATATTGGGATAATTGATTTAAAAGGTGAAGCAGAGTTTTTAAGTGGAAAAAAATTGGACTTAGAGAATACTGTTTCATATAAAAAGGGAATAGAAGGTAAAGAATATACAGAACTTATAGAGTCACTAGACGTTGTACTCTACAGTGTACCTATATTTGATGATAAACATGAGGTATCTAGTATTTTAGTCGGCGTTTCTCAAAAAGAAAGTGTGAATAATATTCTTAGTATTGACAGTTTTAATGGAGAAGGAACTATTGAAATTGTTAATACTAAGGGGAAACCTCTCTTTATAGGTAAAAATAGTGAGTTGATAAAGGATATTAGTCATAAATATAGAGGTGCTATAAATGAGCATTGGGTTCCCAAAATGATGGATGACTTTAAGAGTGAAGAATCAGGAGAAATTATAATAACTTCATCAAAAAATGTAAAGTGTTTGCTAACTTATCATCCAGTAACAAAAGATTTAAATGATTGGTATTTTGTTCTTATAGTGCCTGAAGAAGCTGTTTTAGGTGAATTGAATAAATTAAACATTTTTACAATAATAATGACATTTATAATTATTTTTATTATTGGAATTATAACATGGATTTTATATACTATTAGAAGAAAATATATAAAACAAATCGAAGATATTGCTTATTTAGATAATATAACAAATGGTATTAATTCAACAAAATTTAGTATGTTAATAAAACCTTTAATTTCTAAATCTCCTGATAGCACCTACATGATGATAGCAATAAACATAAAAGATTTTAAGCTATTAAATGATTGTTTTGGTAGTGAAAAAGGAAATAATGCACTTAAATATATTTATAATGTATTGGAAAAGAATATTATTAATGATGAAGAGTTTGTATGTCGTCATGATGCAGACTTATTCTACCTATTTATAAAGAATCGAGCAGTATTAGAAGTTTTAGAATTATTGTATAAAATAGAAAATGAGATTAATTATTTTAATAAAGACAAAGAAAACCCATACTTTTTAAGAATATCAGTAGGTATTTACACTATTGAAAATCATAATGAAGATTTAATAACAATACAAGACCATGTAAATACAGCAAGAAAAAGTTTTAATAAAACTCATAAAAGTGATTTTAATTTTTATAGTGATATAGAAAAAAATAGATTGATATTTGAAAAGGAATTATCAAATTTAATGGAAAAGGCTCTTGCAGATAAAGAATTTTTTATATGCTTACAACCAAAGGTTGATATAAAAACTGGAAAAATTAGAGGTGCAGAGTCTCTTGTTCGTTGGAATAGTGTAGAAAAAGGAATGATTTATCCAAGTGATTTTGTTCCTCTTTTTGAAAAAAACGGATTTATATGTGAATTAGACTTGTATGTGCTTGAAGAAACATGTAAATTGATTTCTAAATGGATAAAAGAATGTAAAGAGTTATTAATAATTTCTGTTAATGTATCAAGGCAACATTTAAAGGATAAATTATTCTTAGAAAAATATGAGATGATATGTAATAAATATAATGTGCCTACATGGTTAATAGACTTAGAACTTACAGAATCTATTTTTTTAGAAAATTCAGAAGCAATTGACGTAATAGATGATATCCACAGTAAAGGATTTAAATGTTCTATAGATGATTTTGGATTTGGATATTCATCATTAGGGATATTAAAGGAGTTTAAAGTCGAGATAATTAAATTAGATCGTTCATTTTTTGTTAGTAAAAATAATATAGAACGTGGCAAAGTTGTTGTGGAATCTATTATTGAACTTAGCAGAAGGCTTGGTATGAAAGTAATTGCTGAAGGTATTGAAGAAGCTGAACAAGTACACTTCCTAAAAAGCATTGGATGTGATTATATTCAAGGTTATGTTTTCTCAAAGCCATTATCAATATCTGAGTTTGAAGAATTCACATATAATGATAATAAAATAAAAAATTTGAAAATATCTAATGATTAGAGTTCTAAAATAAAATATTTAGGCAAGTTATATAATTTAAATATATAGCTTGCCTTTTTTACTTGTATGATTAAATATTCAGATATAGTTTTACTTTTAAGTAAAACCTTTAACTATTGCCCATATAGTTATAGATATATAGTAGTTATCAATAAAGCGTTGAAAATACTATGTAATATTAAAATGTATTGTAATCAGTAGATGATATAAAGTTTTAAATATAAATATTATATTTTTTGATAAAAATATGTCTACAGATTTTGTAAAAACAATTTTCAAATATTGTAAGTTGTAGTTAAAGCTTTATTGTATTATTCTGAATATAGAAAGATAGTCACTATTTTTAGACATAAAAAAACTAAAATATACAGAATAACATAAAATTTGCAGTATTGATAACTCTAATTATTTTGAAAGGAGGGAAAATATGATAAGTGGAAGAATGTTACTCATTATGAATTTTCTAAAGGAAAAAGAGAAGACAAGTTATAGGGAGATTAGCCAACAACTAAGTATAGAAGAAAGAAAAGTTAGATATGACATAAATAATTTAAATATTGTTTTACAGTCACTAAAGAAACCATTAATACAAAAGATAAATAAAGGCGTATTAATTGTCCCCAAAGATTTCCAAGTAGTATATATAGATAATAATGACTATGTATTTTCTTTAACTGAGAGAGTATCTATTATGAAAATTATATCAATGTTTAAAATAGATAAGCTAAATTTAGAAAAGTTGAGCAAAGAATTCCAGGTTTCTAGAAGTTCAATTAAAAACGACCTTAATGTTTTATCAAATGAATTAGAAAGAAACAAAATAACTATCACATATGATAAGACTTTCAAAATAAGTGGAGATGAAAACACTATATATAAACAAAGACTAAGTATATTAAAATCATATTCTTACCTATTTGGTAAAGAAAAGTCTGATTTAAGTGTGTTTGAGCAGTATTTAGTGAAGATTATTGAACAAATATTCAAAGGAATTTCTTTGAATGATATATATAACTGGTCAACAGATTTACTTTCCCAAATGGATTGGACTTTAAACGATGAATCTTTTATGTGGTATGTTTCAAATATTTTTCTTTTTACATGGTACATACATTCAGATGAAAAACATCCTTTAGAATCTTCTTCATTAAGTGAGCCGTATTTTGAAAATAAGTTTGACCAAGAATTTGAACAAATCATTCAAAAGAAATTGACCAAAGAACAAATTTTATTGTTAAAAAGTTTTGTGTTTTTTACAAATAAATATGCAAGTTTAAATGAAGATATGGATTTGATTAGTACAGAAATAATAGTTCAAGATTTAATTTACAATATGTCAGAAATACTAAGTGTTGATTTCAAAGAAGATATGATTCTTTATAAAGGTTTGCTTAATCATATTGCTCCATTAATAGAAAGAATCAAACAAAACATACAAATCTATGAAGAACTATTCCATGTTATACCAGATAAATATCAATATGTACTTGAAGCTACTAAGGTTTCTATACAAAAGAATAGGATGTTAAATCAAATAAGAAATGAAAATGAAATAATACTTTTAGCAATACACTTTTTAGGAAGTGTACAAAGAAACGAGAGAAATAATTATAAAAATATATTATTAGTTTGTGGATTTGGATATGGTGTAATTGCTATGTTAAAAGATACTCTAATAAATGATTATCAAATAAATATATTGGACAGTATTCCAGCATATAAATTGCAAGATTATAAGGACTGGGAAAATATCGATTTCATTATAACAACATCAAAGATAGCTACAACTTTACCCAAAGTAGTTATTGAGATTAATCCATTTTTACAAGAAAACGATTATCTAAAACTTGAAGAAAAAGGAATAAAAAGAAAGAATGTCCTGACTAATTATATATCAATTAAAAAAAGGCTAGATTTCTTAGAAGAAGATGCTCAAAAAAGAGTGTTGAGTATCATATGGCAAGAGCTCGGATATAGTGATGAAAGGATATTATCTAGACAACTTAAATTAAGTGATTTAATAGGGGCTGATACTATCAACATAATTGATAAAGAAGTGAAGTGGGAAGATGCTGTTAAAATTAGTTCAAATATACTTGCTGATTGTGATTTTGTATCAACACAATATGCTGAGAATATTATAGATATTTTGAAAAATGTAGGTTTTTATGCTGTAAAAGATGAAGAGTTTGCTTTATTACATGGGAATGATAGTTCATTAGTTAAAGTGAGTTCAATAAGTTTACTAATATGTAAAGAGCCAATTAGTTTTGGTGATAAAAAGGTTAAAGTTATATTTTGTCTAGCAAGTAGAGATAAAAAAGAGCAAATTCCAGCAATAATTAATTTAACTAAAATGGTTTATAAGACTAATTTTATTAGTATGTTAGAAAGTGCAAGGACAAAAGAAGAAGCAGAAGGTTTAATTCATAAATATGAGGAGGAGGTCACTGTATGAGTAAATTAGTCAATGTAAAATGCTCATTCAAAATGAAAGCAGATTCAAAAGAAGAAGCTATTACATCATTAGTGGATGTAGTATCAAAAGAGGGGTATTTAAGAGATAAAAATCAATTTTTAGAAGATGTTTTAAAAAGAGAGGAAACATTATCAACATATATTGGGCATGGTATAGGTCTACCTCATAGTCAAAGTATAGGGGTCAAAGATTCTTGTATTACAATTGGAAAGCTTGATGTTCCTATTGAATGGACAGAAGAAGGTGAAAAAGTAGATTTGATATTTTTAATATCAGTAACAAAAGATAATGAGAATAATCTTCATTTAAAGATTTTATCAAAACTGGCACGTTTATTGATGCATGAGAGTTTTAGAAATCAAATTAGAGAGTCAGATGAACAGACAGTTTATAATCTTATAAAAGAAAAGATAGGGGAGGAAGATTAAAGTGAGGATTTTAAAGTTTTTACAAAAACATCTTATGACAGCAACATCATATATGATTCCATTTGTAGTTGCTGGGGGAATATTATTTGCTTTGTCAGTAACATTAAGTGGGCAAGCTGCTGTTCCTGAAACTGGATGGTTAGCTAAACTAAATCAAATTGGTGCTGCAGGTCTAGCTTTGTTTATCCCAATATTAGGTGGATATATAGCATTTAGTATGGCAGATAAACCAGGGCTAGCACCAGGTATGATAGGTGCATATTTAGCAAAAGAAGTAAATGCTGGTTTTATAGGTGGTATTATAGCAGGATTTATAGCAGGATTTGTTGTCTTACAACTAAAGAAAATAAAATTAGCTCCTACAATGAGAACTCTAGGTTCCATATTTATTTATCCTTTGCTTGGTACATTGATTACAGGTGGCATAATTGTATTTTTAATTGGAGAACCTATAGCTTCTTTTATGGCATGGATGACGAACTGGCTAAATGGAATGTCTGGTGTTTCAAAGATTCCTTTAGGGGGTATTTTGGGAGGAATGATAGCTTCTGATATGGGTGGCCCTATAAATAAAGTTGCTGCGACTTTTGCTCAAACACAAGTTGATACACTTCCATACTTAATGGGAGGGGTTGGCGTTGCGATTTGTATACCTCCAATTGGATTAGGGTTAGCAACATTATTATTCCCAAAAAAATTTAGTAAAGAAGAAAGAGATTCAGGAAAAGCATCACTTCTAATGGGGTGTGTTGGAATCACGGAAGGAGCTATTCCATTTGCAACAGCGGACCCTGTTAGAGTAATTCCTTGTATTATGGCTGGTTCAATTATTGGAAACATTATGGCTTTTTTATTAGGATGTTTAAATCATGCTCCTTGGGGAGGCTTGATAGTACTTCCAGTTGTTGATAACAGGTTGGGTTATATAGCATCTGTACTAACTGGAGCAGTTGTTGTCGCAATCTTGATGAAATTAGTAAAGAAAAATGTAAAGGAAGATGAAGAAATTGAAGAAGATATAGATGATTCTATTGAATTGATATTCGAAGAATTATAGATATATGAAATAATAAATTAGCTTATATAAAATTTTAAAAAAAGCATGTAGAACTATAAATTTAAAGGAGATGAAGATATGAAAATTGTAGCAGTAACATCTTGCCCTAGTGGAGTAGCACATACTTATATGTCAGCTGAATCACTTGAATTATCAGCAAAAAAATTTGGAATAGAAATAAAGGTTGAAACTCAAGGAAGTTCTGGAATAGATAATGAGTTGTCACCTAAGGAAATTGAAGAAGCAGCCTGTGTGATATTAACTAACGATGTTGAGATTAGAAATATGGAGCGTTTTAAAGGAAAGAAAGTAGTAAGAATGAGTGTGTCTGACATTATTAAAAAATCTGATGCATTAATTAAGAAAATAAAAGATACTTTTCAATAAAGTTTGATTTATTTTACATATAACATAAAGATGTTTTTATTGAAGATTTTATTAAAAATATCTTTAAAAACATCTTAAAAAATAGAATAAAAGGAGATATAGTAATGAAAAAATTACCAATAAAAACTGTCGTACAACGATTACTAGACTTACAAGAAGAGGGGAAAAGTGCAACACTTTTAGGGATTGGTCCTATGTCACCTAATTTGTTACAAGCGAGTTTTGAATTAGCGAAAGATGATGATTTTCCTTTAATGTTTATTGCCAGTAGAAATCAAGTAGATGCAGATGAGCTAGGTGGAGGCTATGTAAATGGTTGGAATCAAGAAACTTTCACAAGAGATATTAAGAGAATAGCTGATAAAGTTGGATTTGATGGTTTATATTACTTATGCAGAGACCATGGAGGGCCATGGCAAAGAGATAAAGAAAGAAATGACCATTTACCTGTTGACAAAGCTATGGAATTAGGAAAAAAATCTTATTTAGCTGATATTGAGGCAGGTTTTGATTTACTAATGATTGACCCTACAAAAGATCCATTTGAAATGGGGAAAGTGATTCCATTGGATATAGTCTTAGAACGAACTGTAGAATTAATTGAATATTGCGAAAAAGAAAGAAAAAGACTTAATTTTCCAGAGATAGGATATGAAGTTGGGACAGAGGAAACAAATGGAGGATTAACTTCAACTGAGACATATGAAACATTTATAACTAGATTAAAAGTTGAACTTGAAAAGAGAGATTTACCAATGCCAACATTTATAGTTGGTCAGACAGGGACTCTAACTAGAAAAACAGAACAAGTAGGAACTTTTAATTTTAAGAATGCTTATGATTTAGCTCAAATGGCTAAAAAGTATGGAGTTGGTTTAAAAGAACATAATGGAGATTATTTGGATGATGTGACTTTATTAGAGCATATACCATCTCAAATTATTGCGACAAATGTTGCTCCTCAATATGGTACTGAAGAGACTAGAGCATACTTAAAGCTAGCAGAAGTTGAAAGAAAACTAAAGGAAGAAGGATTAATTGAAAAAACTTCAAATATTAGACATGTTCTTCTTGTAGATGCTATTGAATGTGGACGTTGGAGAAAATGGGTAATGGGAGAACAAAAAAGTTTAACTACTGAAGAAATATTTAAGGATGAAGTACTATCTAATGAGATATTAGATATTGCAGGTCACTATACATTCAATAATGATGATGTTAAAAGAGAGATAGAAGTGCTTTATAGTAATTTAAGCAAAAATAACATTGATGGTCAAAGATTTGTTGTAGACCATATTAAGCGTCCTTTACGTGATTATGCAGAATGTTATAATCTAAAGGGTGTAACTACTAGAATTTTAAATAAATAATAGGACTTATAGTGGTAAGTATTGTTATACTAGGTATTTATAGTTATAATTATATTTACCACTATTAAATTTTGGAGGACTAATATTTTGATTAATTTAATTTTTGATGTAGATGATACTTTATACAATCAGTTAACACCTTTTTATATTGCATATGATAAAGTGTTTTCTTCAATAAAGAATGTTTCTGTTAAGGATTTATATATAAGTAGCAGAAAGTATAGTGATGAGGTATTTCATTTGACTGAGAGTGGAGAGATGCCAATTGAAAAAATGCATGTGTATAGAATAATGAAAGCTTTTGAAGAATTAGGAAATGCCATTACAGAAAAAGATGCTCAAAATTTTCAAGATGAGTATATATATCAGCAATCACAAATAACTTTAATACCAGAAATGGAGCAAGTTTTAAATTTTGCTAAAGAAAAAAATATTAATATGGGAATTATAACTAATGGACCATCTTCTCATCAAAGAATGAAATTAAAGCAATTAAATATTGAAAAGTGGGTTGATGAAGAGAATATTTTTATTTCTAGTGAAGTTGGTTTTTCTAAGCCAGATATTAATATTTTTAGATTGGCTGAGAAATTTATGAATTTAGATAAGGCAAATACATATTATGTAGGTGACTCTTACAAAAATGATGTAGTAGGTTCTAAAAAAGCTGGATGGAAGAGTATCTGGATGAATCATAGGAAACATAGGGTAGAGGAGTTGGTTTATAAACCTGACTTTATAATTTTGGATTATCAAGAAATACCATTATTGTACAAAAAATTATTTAAAGATATTTAACTATTAATAAGATATAAATTGATTGGTAAAATAAAATTAAAAACTAGATATTTTGTAAGTCAACAACTATAAAATTGTATATCCATGAATAAGGAAGATGATTTATGATAATCAACTTCCTTTTTTAGTATAGATTTTAATTTAAATATCTTATAGAAGTGAGTATCTTACTGAATTATGAATATTATAATTTAAAAAATATTATGTAAGTTTACTCTAAATTATATAAAATATATTTATTTATCAAAAAATAATAAATAAATGAAAAGTAATTTTGTTAGGTATCAAAAAAAGTAAATAAAGTTCGTGATGGGACGAATAAAAAAAATACAAGGAATATTTTTTTTAAAAAATTTCAAAAAAGAGTTGATAATATATGTATATTAATATAAAATTTAAGATGTATAATTCGTATAATAATGCGAATGATTTAAAGTTTAAAATAACTTATAAACGGAGAGGGGAAGTCTAATGAAAGTAGCAGTAGTTATGGGTTCAAAATCAGATTATCCAAAATTAGAAGAAGGGATAAAACTGCTTGAAAAATACGGAATAGAAGTTGTAGCAAGAGCATTATCTGCTCATAGAACACCAGAACAACTTTCAATATTCCTAAGAGAAATAGAAGATGATACAGATGTAATAATAGCAGCAGCAGGAAAAGCAGCACATCTACCAGGTGTAATAGCTTCACAAACTCTAATTCCAGTAATAGGATTGCCTATTAAATCATCAACTATGGATGGATTAGACTCACTTTTATCAATAGTTCAAATGCCAAAAGGAATACCAGTTGCAACAGTTACAATAGATTTAGGTTTAAATGCAGCTTTATTGGCATTACAAATAATGACTCTAAAATACCCAAAATTAAAAGAAGATTTGAAATCATATAGAGAAGAAATGGCACAAAAGGTGCTAGAAGACGACAAGAATTTAAGGGGGTAACAGAAATGTTATTATATGAAGGAAAAGCAAAACAAGTATATTCTACAGATAATGAAAATGAATATGTTGTTTATTATAAAGATGATGCAACAGCATTTAATGGAGAAAAAAAAGCAGAAATATCTTCAAAAGGTATACTAAATAATAAGATATCAACAATAATCTTTGAAATGTTAAAAGAAAATAATATAAATACACACTTTATAAAAAGTTTATCGGATAGAGAAATGTTAGTTAAGAAAGTAGAAATTTTACCATTAGAAGTGATAGTAAGAAATATTGCTGCTGGTTCTATTTGCAAAAGAGTTGGTCTTGAAGAAGGTGTAGTTTTCGATGAGCCAATCTTTGAAATAAGCTATAAAAATGATGATTATGGTGACCCAATGCTAAATGACGATTATGCAGTGGCAATGAAATTAGCAACTAGAGAAGAATTAAAATTCTTAAGAGAAGAAACTCTAAAAATAAATGAATTGCTAAAAGCATTCTTCTTAAAATTAAACCTAAAGTTAGTTGACTTTAAAATAGAATTTGGTAAAGATTCAGAAGGAAACATAATATTGGCAGATGAAGTATCACCAGACACTTGTAGACTTTGGGATGTAAACACAAATGAAAAATTAGACAAAGACAGATTTAGAAGAGACCTTGGAGACCTTGTAGAAGGTTATACGGAAGTACTTTCGAGAATGAATAATAAATAGGAGGCAAATGTATGTGTGGAGTTTTAGGGATTTACTCTAATAAAGATGTAACTAAAGAACTATATTATTCTTTATATTCTATGCAACACAGAGGGCAGGAAAGCTGTGGTTTAGCTCTTTTAGATGATGGAGAAATTAAGTACAAAAAAGATATGGGATTAGTTGGAGATGTTTTTAAGGAAAGTGAATTATCTAAGTTAAAAGGAAATATAGGTATTGGACATGTTAGATATTCAACAGCTGGAGGAAGTCATGTTTCTAACTGTCAGCCTTTAGTTGGAAGTTGCAGAAAAAGACAATTAGCTATAGCTCATAATGGAAATCTAGTAAATGCAAATTATTTAAAAGATATGCTAGAAGAAGATGGATATATGTTCCAAACTAATTCAGATACAGAAGTAATTTTATATATACTTGCAAGATATTACAAAGGTGATATAGTAGAAAGTTTAAAAGTAACAATGGACTATATCAAAGGTGCATATGCTCTTGTAATAATGAGTCAAGATGAATTGGTTGCAGTTAGAGACCCACATGGATTTAGACCTCTTGTACTTGGTAAAAAGGGTGATGAATATATATTTGCATCAGAAAATTGTGCAATAGACATACTTGGCGGAGAAGTTGTAAGAGATGTAGAGCCAGGAGAAATAATAGTAGTTAAAGATGGTGAATTAAAATCATATTTTTATTCAGAAAATTATAAACCAGTTAAGAAAAGTTGTATATTTGAACACATATACTTTGCAAGAAATGATGCAACTATAGATAATGTAAATGCATATGAATTCAGAATTAAATGTGGGGAAAGATTAGCTCAAGATGAAAATGTAAAAGCAGATGTAGTAGTTCCAGTTCCTGATTCAGGTTGGCCAGGGGCTATTGGTTATGCAAATGCTAGTGGATTAAAAATAAGTGAAGGTCTAGTTAAAAATAGATATGTAGGAAGAACATTTATAAAACCTACACAAGAGGAAAGAGAGATAGCTGTAAAAATAAAATTAAATCCTCTTTCAACAGTAATAAAAGGAAAATCTATAATTTTAGTAGATGATTCAATAGTAAGAGGAACTACATCTAAACAGTTAGTAAAATCTTTAAGAGAAGCGGGAGCAAAAGAAATTCATCTTAGAATAACATCTCCTCCAGTCGCTTACTCTTGTTATTATGGAATAGATACTCCAAATCGCTCTAAGTTAATTGCATCAAGTAACAACGTAGAAGAAATGAGAGAATATATTGGATGTGATAGTTTAAAATTCCTAGATATAGAAGGAATGTTAGATGCAGCAGAACATAAGTCTACTTTCTGTAAAGCTTGTTTTGATGGAGAATACCCAGTTAAAAAAATTGATAAGGAGGAACTACTTTCATGTTAACATATAAAGAATCAGGTGTAGATATAGATGAAGGAAATAGAGCAGTAGACCTTATAAAAGGGAAAATTAAAGGAACTTATGATGGAAATGTAGTTGGAGATTTAGGAAACTTTAGTGGATTATACAGTTTAAAAGATTTTGTAGGAATGAAAGAACCAGTTTTGCTTGCATCTACAGATGGTGTTGGGACTAAGTTAAAAATAGCTCAAATGATGGACAAGCATGATACTGTTGGAATAGATTTAGTTGCAATGTGTGTAAATGATTTAATATGTCAAGGTGCTAAGCCATTATTTTTCCTTGATTATATAGCTCTTGGAAAATTAGTTCCTGAGCATATAGAAAAAGTAGTTGGCGGAATAGCAGACGGCTGTAAGATGTCTGGTTGTGCACTAATTGGTGGAGAAACTGCTGAAATGCCTGGAATGTATGGAGATGATGATTATGATTTAGCAGGATTCTCTGTAGGTATAGCAGACAAAGAAAAGATTGTTTCTGGAAATGATGTTAAATCAGGAGATGTATTAGTTGGTATATCTTCAAGTGGAGTACACAGTAATGGATTTTCTTTCATAAGAAAGATATTCTTAGAAACTTATGATTATAAGATGGAACAATATGTAGAAGAACTAGGAATGACAGTTGGGGAAGCACTTTTAACACCAACTAAAATATATGTTAAGTTAGCTTTAGATGTATTGGCTAAACATGATATAAAAGCTATAGCTCACATAACTGGTGGAGGGCTTATAGAAAATATAACAAGAGTTATACCTAAAAGATTAGGATTAGATATAAATAAAAAATCTTGGGAGAAACCTCCTATATTCAAAATGATAGAAGGTTTTAATGCTGTAGATGAGAGAGAACTTCATAAGAGTTTTAACATGGGTATTGGACTAGTTTTAATAGTAGATAAAGAAAATGCCAACGATGTTGTAAACTTTATAAATAATAGAGAAAATGACAATGCTTCTTATGTAGATAAAAAGTATAGTGAATTATTAGAAGATAAAGCATATATAATTGGTGAAGTAGTAGATAGTCATGAAGGTGTAGAATTATGCTAAATATAGGAGTTTTAATATCTGGTGGAGGAACAAATTTACAAGCAGTTATAGATGGTACTGAGTCTGGAAAGATAAAAGGTCAGGTTAAGGTAGTTATCTCAAGTAAGCAAGATGCTTATGGTTTAGAGAGAGCTAAAAATCATAACATAAAGGCAATTTGCGAAACTAATGAAGACAAGATAATAGAAATTCTTAAAGAAAATAAAATAGATTTAGTAGTTTTGGCTGGTTATTTAAAAATAATCAGCCCAAAACTGGTTAATGAGTTTAGAAACAAAATGATAAACATACATCCATCATTAATTCCTTCATTTTGCGGAGCTGGATTCTATGGAGAAAGAGTCCATCAGGGAGTAATAGATTATGGGGCTAAAGTAACTGGTGCTACAGTTCATTTTGTGGATGAAGGTGCTGACACTGGACCAATAATAATGCAAGATGTAGTTAAGGTAAATCAAGATGATGATGCAAAAACACTTGCAAAAAGAGTGTTAGAAGTTGAACATAGGATTTTGGAAGAGAGTTTAAGTCTTTTTTGTGAAAATAAATTAAAACTTCAAGGTAGGAGAGTGTTTATAAATGAGTAAGAGAGCTTTAATAAGTGTAACTGACAAAACAGGTGTAGTTGAATTTGCTAAAGAATTAAATAAGCTAGACTATGAAATTATATCTACAGGAAATACTTTTAAGACATTAAAAGAAAATGGAGTTAATGTAATGCAAGTTGAAGATGTTACAAACTTCCCAGAAATATTGGATGGAAGAGTAAAAACATTAAATCCATATATACATGGTGGAATACTTTACAAAAGAGACAAAGAATCTCATGTAGAAACTGTAAATGAACATAAAATACATTCAATAGATTTAGTAGCTGTAAATCTATACGATTTTGAAGGAACTTTAAAAGCTGGAAAAAGCCACGATGAAATGATAGAAAATATAGATATCGGTGGACCATCTATGATACGTTCTGCTGCTAAAAACTATAAAGATGTAATAGTAGTAGTAGATATAAAAGATTATGATTCTATAATAGAAAAATTAAAAACAGACACAATGACATTAGAAGATAGAAAAAAATTATCATATAAAGCTTTCTCAACTACAGGAAGATATGATGCTTTAATATCTAGCTATTTTGCTGGAGAAGTAGGAGATACATATCCTGACATATTAAATTTAACTTTCCAAAAAGAACAAACTTTAAGATATGGAGAAAATCCACATCAAAATGGTTTCTTATATTCACAATCAAATGCAAAAAATCCAATCTTAAATTATGAACAACTAGGTGGTAAAGAACTTTCTTTCAACAACTTAAATGATTTACATGGTTGCTTAGAAGTTATGAGAGAATTTAAAGATAGTGAAGAAGTAGTTTCAGTAGCTATAAAACATGCTAATTCATGTGGTGTAGGATTAGGAAAAGATGCTTTTGAAGCATATACAAAATGTTATGAAGCAGACAAGGTATCAATCTTTGGTGGAATAGTAGGAATAACTTCTACTATAGACAAATCTACAGCAGAGAAATTAAATGAAATATTCTTAGAAATAGTAGTAGCATATGATTTTGAACCAGAGGCATTAGAGATACTTAAACAAAAGAAAAACCTAAGAATCTTAAAATTAGCTAAGATAGAAAATAGTTTACAACCATATGAAATGAAATACTTAGATGGAAAATTATTGATACAAGATAGAAACAATATATTAGCAGAAAAAAGCGAAAATGTAACAAAAGCAAAACCAACAGATGAACAACTTAAAGATATGGAATTTGGTATGAGAGTAGTAAAAAACATGAAATCAAATGCAATTGCAATAGTAAAAAATGGTCAAACTCTAGCTTTAGGTTGTGGACAAACATCAAGAATTTGGGCATTAAAAAATGCTCTTGAAAACAATAAAGATAAAGATTTTACAGGAGCTGTTTTAGCATCAGATGCATTTTTCCCATTTGATGATTGTGTAACATTAGCTCATGAATATGGAATATCAGCAGTAGTTCAGCCAGGTGGCTCTATAAAAGATAAAGATTCAATAGAAGCTTGTGATAAGTATGATATGGTTATGGTATTTACAGGAATAAGACACTTCAAACACTAAGGAGGATATTATGAAGATATTGGTTGTAGGCGGTGGCGGAAGAGAACATGCTATATGCTGGAAATTAAGCAATGAAAAAAATGTAGAAAAAGTTTATTGTGCGCCAGGTAATGCAGGAATCGCAAATGTAGCAGAATGTGTAAATATAGGTGATACTGATGTAGAAGGACTTTTAAAGTTTGCCAAGGATAACAACATAGGTCTAACAATAGTAGGTCCAGAAGTACCACTAGTTATGGGAATAGTAGATGAATTTGAAAAAGAAGGTTTAAGAGTATTTGGACCTAATAAAAAATGTGCTCAACTTGAAGGAAGTAAAGCTTTTTCAAAAGATTTTATGATAAAGCATAACATACCTACTGCAAAATATAAAGAATATACAAACTTAGAAGAAGCTATATCAGAAATAGATAGCTTTGGGTATCCAGTAGTAATAAAAGCGGACGGATTAGCTGCTGGAAAAGGTGTTGTAATACCTGAAAATAGAGAAGATGCTATAGCAACTTTAAAAGAAATGATGTCAGATAAGAAATTTGGAACTGCTGGAGATAAAATAGTAATTGAAGAATTTTTAAAAGGTATAGAAACTTCCATCTTGGCATTTGTAGACAATGATACAATAGTTCCTATGGCAAGTGCAAAAGACCATAAAAAGGTAAACAATTATGAACAAGGACCGAACACAGGTGGAATGGGAACTTTTTCACCTAGTGAAATCTATACAGAAGAATTAGCAAATAAAGTAAAAGAAACAGTACTAGAAAAAACATTGGAAGGATTCAAAAAAGATGGACTTAACTTTAAAGGTATTTTATTTGTTGGTCTTATGATAACTGATGATGGAGAGAAAGTACTTGAATATAATGTAAGATTTGGAGACCCTGAAACACAATCTGTTTTATTTAGATTAGAAACAGATTTACATGAAATAATGGAAGCTATACTTGACAACAAGTTAAAAGACATAGAAATAAATTATAGTGATGATGAAGCTGTATGTGTTATGCTTACATCAGGAGGGTATCCAGACAGTTATGAAAAAGGAAAAGTTATAACTGGTCTTGAAAATTTGGATGATGATATAGTAGTATTCCACAGTGGTACTAAGATGCTTGATGGTAATTTAGTTACTAATGGAGGAAGAGTAATTGGTATAACTGCAAAATCAACTACAGTTAAGGATGCAGCAGAAAAAGTTTATGAAAATATAAAGAAAGTAAACTTTGAAGGGATGCACTATAGAACAGACATAGGAAGATAATTTTTCTAAAATGGAGGATAAGGTATGTTGAATACTGAAAATAAAGACTCAATGGTTAGAAGAGTACTAGTTGAAAAAAGAGAAGGTTTTGACCTTGAGGCTAAAGCTTTAAAAAAGGATTTAGTGGAAAGTTTACACATAAGTAGTATAGAAGATTTAAGAATATTAAATAGATATGATGTAGAAGGAATATCAGAAGATGTTTACGAAAATGCAGCAAAGACAATCTTTTCTGAGCCAAATCTAGATGTAGTATACTATGAGGAAATACCAGAATTAAATGGAGAAAGAGTATTTGCAATAGAATTTCTACCTGGTCAATATGACCAAAGGGGTGACTGGGCAGCTCAATGTGTCCAAATAGTAAATCAAGGTATAAGACCTGCTATCAATACAGCAAAGGTTTATATATTATCAGGTAAAATAACTGATGAAGAATTTAGCAAAATAAAAGATTACTGCATAAATCCAGTGGATAGTAGAGAAGCATCTTTAGAAAAACCAGAAACATTAAAAATGGAAACTGAGATACCAACATCAGTTGAAATATTAGATGGATTTATAGATTTAAATGAAGATGGATTAAAATCATTTGTAAGTGACAAAGGGTTAGCAATGACTTTAGGAGACTTACAACATGTTCAAAAATACTTTAAAGATACAGAAAAGAGAAACCCAACTATAACAGAAATAAAAGTTTTAGATACTTATTGGTCTGATCATTGTAGACATACTACTTTTATGACTGAAATAGAAAATGTAAAAATAGAAGATGGTAAGTTTAATGATATAGTAAAAGAAGCGTATCAAATGTATCTTAACTCAAGAGACAATGTATATGTAAACAGACACAAAGATATATGCTTAATGGATATAGCTACAGTTGCAGTAAAAGAATTAAAGAAAAATGGTAAGTTAAATGATTTAGACGAAAGTGAAGAAATAAATGCATGTAGTATAAATGTAGATGTTGAAGTTGATGGAAAGATGGAAAAATATTTAGTAATGTTTAAAAATGAAACTCATAACCATCCAACTGAAATAGAGCCATTTGGTGGAGCAGCTACTTGTTTAGGTGGAGCTATAAGAGACCCATTATCAGGAAGAAGCTATGTTTATCAAGCAATGCGTGTTACAGGAAGTGCTGACCCAAGAACAACTTTAGAGGACACTTTACCTGGAAAGCTTATGCAAAGAAAAATAACTACAGAAGCAGCTCATGGATATAGCTCATATGGTAACCAAATAGGTCTTACAACTGGACAAGTTGCAGAAGTATATGACGAAAACTTTGTTGCAAAGAGAATGGAAATAGGTGCGGTTATAGCAGCAGCACCAAAAGAAAATGTAGTAAGAGAAAGACCTGAAGCAGGAGATGTAATAGTTCTTCTTGGAGGAAAAACAGGAAGAGATGGCTGTGGAGGTGCAACTGGTTCATCTAAAGAACATAGTGAAGAGTCAATATTAACTTGTAGTGCGGAAGTTCAAAAAGGTGATGCTCCTAACGAAAGAAAAATACAAAGATTCTTTAGAAATAAAGAAGTTGCTCAAATGATAAAAAGATGTAATGACTTTGGAGCAGGAGGAGTTTGTGTTGCTATAGGTGAGATTGCTGATAGTTTAGATATAAATTTAGACTTAGTTCCTAAAAAATACGATGGACTTGATGGAACAGAACTTTCAATATCAGAATCACAAGAGCGTATGGCAGTAGCTATAAAAAAAGAAAATAAAGATAAATTTATACAATTAGCTGTAGAAGAAAACTTAGAAGCTACACATGTAGCTACAGTAACTGACACAGGATATTTAAGAATGTTCTGGAATGGAAAGGCAATTGTTGATATAAATAGAGAGTTTTTGGATACAAATGGAGTAAAACAAACTACTGATGTTCATGTTGCTAAAGTAGATGAAGAAAATACATTCTTTGCTTCTAATGAAATAGTAAAAGATGTTAAATCTGCAAGTATGAAAGATAAATTTACAAAAGTATTATCAGACCTTAACGTTTGTTCTCAAAAAGGATTAGTAGAGATGTTTGATAATACAATTGGTGGTAATACAGTACTTATGCCATTTGGTGGAAAGTACCAAGCTACTCCAACTCAAGGTATGGTTGCTAAGATACCAGTTCTTGGTGGAGAGACTAATACTTCTACAATAATGACTTATGGATATAATCCAAAAGTAGGAAAATGGAGTCCATTCCATGGAGCTTTATATGCAGTAGTAGAATCTGTATGTAAATTAGTTGCTATTGGAGGAAATTACAGCACAACAAGACTTACATTCCAAGAATACTTTGAAAAACTTGGTAACAATCCAGAAAAATGGGGTAAACCATTCTCAGCACTTTTAGGAGCATTTTATGCACAAAGTAAGTTTGAGATACCTGCTATAGGTGGGAAAGACAGTATGTCTGGTACATTTAAGGACATTGAAGTTCCACCAACATTAGTTTCATTTGCTGTTGATACAGTAGACGCTAAGAAAGTAGTATCTCCAGAATTTAAAAAAGCAGATTCAAAAGTAGTAATGTTATGTGTAAATAAATCAGAAAATGATGTTATAGACTTTGAAGAATTAAAGAAAAACTTAGATAAAGTAAGAGAACTTATACATGGAAATAAAGTTTTATCAACATATGCATTAGGATTTGCAGGTGTGGGAGAAGCAATAAGTAAAATGGCTTTTGGTAACAAAATAGGATTTAAGTTTAGTGAAGAAGCTGAAAAAGTATGTACAGATGATAAATTATTTGAAGCTAGTTATGGAAATATAGTACTTGAATTAGCAAATGATGATTTGAGCATGTTAGATGAATATAATTACATAGTGCTTGGAAGTACAGTTAAAGATGCTAGTATATTCATTAAAGGCGAAGAACTTTTATTAGATGAATTATATAAAGCGCATTGTAGTACTTTAGAGCCTATATTCCCAACTAAAACAGAAGAAGTAAAATCAAAAATAGAGACTATAAGCTATATATCACAAGGAGAGGCTAAAAAATCATCATTAAGTATAGCTACTCCAAGAGTATTTATACCAGCATTCCCTGGAACAAACTGTGAATACGATTCTGCAAGAGCATTTGAAAGAGCAGGGGCTAATGCAAATATAAGAGTATTTAAGAATTTAACTTATAAAGACATAGAAGATTCTATAGATACAATAGTGAATGAAATAAAATCTTCTCAAATAATAATGTTACCAGGAGGATTTAGTGCTGGTGATGAGCCAGATGGTTCTGGTAAATTTATAGCTACTGTATTTAGAAACCCTAGAGTTCAAGAAGCTATAAATGAGTTTTTAACTCAAAAAGATGGTCTAATGTTAGGTATCTGTAATGGATTCCAAGTGTTAATTAAGTTAGGTTTAGTTCCATATGGAGAAATAAGAGTTCCAAGTGAAAGTGCACCAACACTTACTTACAATAATATTGGCCGTCATCAAGCTAAGATTGCTAGAACTAGAATTTCATCTAATAAATCTCCTTGGTTAGCTCAAACTAATGTTGGAGATATTCACAATATAGCAATTTCTCATGGAGAAGGTAAATTTGTTGCTAGTGAAGATGTTATGAGAGAATTAATTGCTAATGGACAAGTAGCAACTCAGTATGTTGATTTTAATAATGAAGCTACTTATGATATTGAGTTTAATCCAAATGGTTCATTCTATGCTGTTGAAGGTATAACTAGTGCTGATGGTAGAGTGTTTGGTAAAATGGGACATTCTGAGAGAATTGGTGGGGAAGTATTTAAGAATATCATAGGTGAAAAAGACCAAAAGATATTTGAATCTGGAGTTAAGTATTTTAGATAGGATTCTGATAATTAATTGGTAATTAAAACATATATTTTAAATATTTAGACTTAGAGAGATGTAATAATATGATGATAATCATTTGATATTACATCTCTTTTTTACTTACATAAAAATATATTCTACGCAAGTCAAAATATAAGCTATGTTATAATTAATTATTAAGAGGAATTGAATATTTACTGGAGGATGAAAATAATTAATGAAAATATTAATAACAGGGTCTAATGGCCAATTAGGAAAAGAATTGGTCAACCAATTAAAATCAATCAATCAAAGTATGAATCAACCAAAATATACTATATTAGCTACAACAAGAGATGATTTGGATATATCTAATCAAATTAATGTAGATGATTTTATTTTATATAACAAACCTGATGTAGTTATAAACTGTGCAGCATACACGAAGGTTGATGTATGTGAAGATAATATAGAAATTGCATATAAAATAAACGCATTAGGAGCAAGAAGTCTAGCAATCGCATCAGAAAGAGTTAATGCTAAACTTGTTCATATATCAACTGACTATGTATTCAATGGTTTTTCTAAATATCCATATAGAGAAGATAATAAAACTGAACCTAATTCTGTGTATGGAAAAAGTAAACTTATGGGAGAAAAATTTGTGGAACAATTCTCACATAAGTACTTTATATTGAGAACAGCATGGCTATATGGTGATGGGAATAATTTTGTAAAGACTATGATAAAACTTTCTTTAGAAAACAAAGAAGTTAATGTGGTTAATGACCAGTTTGGAAGTCCAACAAGTACAGTAGACTTAGCAAAGGTTATAATAAGAATCATGGAGACAGAGAATTATGGAGTTTATCATGCCACATGTGAAGGGCAATGCAGTTGGTATGATTTTGCTAAAAAGATATTTGAATTAAAAAATATAGATATAAAAGTAAATCCAATTAAAAGTAGTGATTTTAAAAGTAAGGTTCAAAGGCCACAATACTCTGTACTAGATAATTTTATGTTAAAATTAATAGGATTAAATTCGTTTAGAGTATGGGAAGAGTCTATTGAAGAGTATCTAAAAGTATATGACATAGATAGGAAATAAATATACTGATTGTAGAAAATAAAATAAGATATTACATAAAATATAAATATTTCTTTTATTTATCCGATAATCATAATATGATAAAAAACAAATTTAAGGATGGAATAAAAATGAAAGGAATTATTTTAGCAGGAGGGTCTGGGACAAGACTATATCCAATAACAAAATGTATATCCAAACAAACACTTCCAATATATGATAAACCAATGATATATTATCCTATGTCAGTTCTTATGTTGGCAGGTATACAAGAGATACTTATAATATCTACACCAAGAGATATAATAGCATTTGAAGAATTATTTGGAGATGGAAGTTCATTAGGACTTAAAATAACATATGCAATTCAGGAAAAACCAAATGGGATTGCAGAAGCATTTATAATAGGAGAAGAATTTATAGGTAATGATAGTGTAGCACTTGTATTAGGTGATAATATATTCTATGGATACGGATTTAGTGAGAGATTAGAAAAGGCAGTTAAAAGAAGTGGAGCAACTATATTTGGGTATCATGTTAGTAATCCAAATGCGTTTGGAGTTGTAGAATTTGATAAAGACTTAAACGTATTATCAATAGAAGAAAAACCTAGTATTCCTAAATCTAATTATGCTATACCAGGATTATATTTTTACGATAGTGATGTTGTAGAGATAGCAAAGCTTGTTGAACCATCAGATAGAGGTGAATTAGAAATAACCTCTATAAACAATGAATATCTAAAAAGAGGAAAACTTAAAGTGGAACTTTTAGGAAGAGGTATGGCTTGGTTGGATACTGGTACACACAAGGGGCTGTTAGATGCTTCTAATTATGTTGAAGTAGTTCAAACAAGACAGGGCTTGTACATAGCATGTTTAGAAGAGATTGCATATACAAAAGGATATATAAATAGAGAGAAGTTAATTGAACTAGCTAAGCCACTGATAAAAACTGAGTATGGCCAGTATCTATTAAAACTAGCCAATGAATACATTTAATATGATATAAAATTTACTATAAATTTTATTTACTAAAGGAGTTTATTGTAATGGAAAAATTTAATTTTGTAAAGACAAAAATAGAAGGATTATATATAGTTGAACCAAATGCATTTTATGATGATAGAGGATATTTTTTTGAGAGCTATAATAAAAAGAATTTTATGGAGTTTGGACTTGATATGTGCTTTGTTCAAGATAATGAATCTAGCTCAAGGAAAGGTGTCTTGAGGGGAATGCATTTTCAAAATAAATATCCTCAAGGAAAATTAGTTAGAGTTACAGAGGGAGAAGTATTTGATGTTGCAGTTGATTTAAGAAAAGATTCACAAACCTTTGGAAAATGGGAAGGGGCAATACTGTCTGATAAAAATAAAAAGCAATTTTATATTCCAGAAGGTTTTGCACATGGTTTTTTAGTTTTATCAGAGAAAGCAGTATTTAATTATAAGTGTACAAATTATTATTATCCAGAATTTGAAAGTGGTTTTATATGGAATGATAAGCAGATAGCTATTGAGTGGCCTTTAGAAAGAATTGAAGAGACATTCCTATCAACAAAGGACAAAACACTGAAAGAGTTTAAAGATATTTATAAGGAACTTTAATAAAAGTTTATCAAAATTGGCATTTAGGAGAAAAAACATGAAAAAAATACTAATAACTGGAGGAGCAGGATTTATTGGAAGCAATTTTGTACAGTATATGCTTAATAAGTATGTAGATTATTCTATTGTTAATTTAGACTTATTGACTTATGCTGGCAATTTGGAAACATTAAAAGAAGTACAAGATAAGCCAAATTATAAATTTGTTAGAGGTGATATTTCAGATAGAGAGCATGTCTATAAATTATTTGAAGATGAAAAGTTTGATATAGTTGTTAACTTTGCTGCTGAATCTCATGTAGATAGGTCAGTTGAAAATCCACAATTATTTATACAAACAAATATTATAGGAACACAAGTACTTTTAGATGCATGTATAAAATATGGGATAAAAAGATATCATCAAGTTTCTACAGATGAAGTCTATGGTGATTTACAAATTGATAGAAAGGATTTATTCTTTACAGAGAAATCGGCTATTAATCCAAGTTCCCCTTATTCAGCATCTAAAACAGCAGCAGATTTATTGGTAAACTCTTACTATAGGACATATAGATTACCAACAACTATATCTAGATGTTCAAATAATTATGGACCATATCATTTTCCTGAAAAATTGATACCACTTATGATTTTAACTGCCTTGGAAGACAAACAATTGCCAGTATATGGGAATGGAGAGAATATAAGAGATTGGTTACATGTATATGATCATTGCACTGCTATAGACTTAATAATACATAAGGGTAAGATTGGTGAAGTCTATAATATAGGTGGTCACAACGAAAGAAGTAATATAGAAGTGGTAAAAACTATATTAAATATTTTAGGTAAATCTGAAGATTTAATATCATATGTAAATGATAGACCTGGTCATGATTTAAGATATGCCATTGATGCATCTAAGATAGAGCACGAGTTGGGTTGGAAGGCAAAATATGATTTTGATTTGGGCATAAAAGAAACTGTTAGATGGTATATAGAAAATGAATCTTGGTGGAAAGCTGTTTTATCAGTCTAACTTTAAAGTTTATAAAATTGTGAAAGGGGAGTATTATATTGAATGAAATAAGTTCACTAATTAATATATTAGCATTGACACAATTATCTGGCAGTAATTCTACAAGTCAGTGTAACTGTGGATACAATAATTCATCTGGATTTGATATGATTATGATGTCCCTATTGAAAGCATTGTCACAGAATAATCAACAAACTTCTAGTGGATACAATTTATTATCTGATTCTGAAAATTTATTTAATGAACTTGATAATGTAGCAAATAATAAGATTGGTAAGTTTATAGAAGTTGATACAAAGGATAAAAGCGTAAAGTCTAGAATCGAAAATGCTGTAGAGCAAGCATCAAAAAAATATAATATAGATGCTAATCTAATAAAAGCAATAATTAAAGTTGAATCAGATTTTAATCCAAATACTGTGTCTTCTGCTGGTGCAAAGGGGCTTATGCAGCTTATGCCAGAAAATTGCAGAGATTTGGGTGTAACAGACCCATTTAATATAGAACAGAATATAGATGCTGGAACTAGACATATTAAGGAGTATATAGATATGTTTGGAGGTAGCATAGAAATGGGATTAATGGCATATAACGGAGGACCTGGCAGAATGAGAAGCAGAGGAGTTGAATCAATTTCTGACTTGTATAAGATGCCAAAAGAAACACAAAATTATATTCCTAAAGTTATGAAATATTATAGAGGGTAGGCTTTATTATGGGTATAAATATAGATAAGCTAAATATAAGTCCAAGTAGAAATATAGAGGTTAAAAAACTAAAAGAAAATAATAAATTTTATGACAATTTAAACTCTGTAAAACAATCTTCTTCAATGGAAGATATAAAACGAAATCTGGAAAGTGTAAAAAGGGCAGGGGAAAGGCTTGTACTCACTCAGAACTATGGCGATATTAGTATATATAAAAATGCAGTAAAAGAATACCTAAAATCAGTTGTAGATAATATGTATTCACTTGATAAAAATAGTAGTTTTTGGGAGCATCAATACTATAAGAATGTAAAGATTGTTGATAATAAACTTGAGGATATGACTAGTAAGTTACTTAGTGAAGAAAAAGAAAACATAGATATTGTTTCTACTGTTGATATGATACAAGGCTTGTTGATAGACATGTATAGATAAGGTTATACAAGGAGAAAAGTTTTATGAATAGCAAAAAAGAGGATATATATGAATTGAATTTTGGGCAACTAATAGAAGAAAAGACTGGCGTTATAGAAGAAAATCAAAATGTTTTTAATGCAAAAGTAAACGTAGCTGTTTCTATAGGAAACACAACGGAAACAATAAAAAATATACTAGAATTAAAAGAAGGCTCTATAATAAAACTAAATAAGAATGTGGATGAAAAATTAGATATATATGCAAATGATAGATTGTTTGCTTATGGAGAAAGCATTATTACAAATGAAAAATTATCTGTAAGATTATCTAAAATAGAAGATTCAGATATAAATTAGCACTTTAAATAGTATCCCTTTAGGCTATTCTGTATGAATTTAGCTAAGGGGATATTTTTATAAAAAATTTAAAATATGTTTGAATCATATAAATGTTTTTATTTTCTGAGCGATAATTAAATTATAAGTATGTAATTTTGGAGGTGAAAATATGGATGTTAAAAATGTAAGTTCAAATATTGTAGTGAATAATTATTTAAAGAATACATTAGGTGTAAAAAAAGTTGAGGAAGTTCAAAAAACTAGTAAAACAGACAAGATAGAGCTATCTAAATTTGCAAAGGAAATGGCAAGTATATCAAATATGAGTGATGAGACTATTAGGAATAAAAAAATCGATGAAATAAAAAATGCATTGGAAAATGGAACTTACAAAATAAAACCAGAAGAAATTGCGAAAAAAATGATAGAGGATATGCGAGGATAAAGTCATGATTACAGACTTAAAAGTTATATTGTATGAAGAAAAAAAGATACTTAATAATATGATGGAATTATTAAAAGAACAATTTGATTATATAGTTGAAAAAGACATAGAAAATTTAAATAGATTAAATCCTAAATTAGAGGATATTAGTAGAGAACTTGCATCTATGGAGATAAAAAGAAGACAATTTTTTAGTGATGATATTCCAATGAGTGAAGTTGTTGAAAATAGTAATGATGAATATTTAAGAGAAATATATACAGATTTAAAGCACATTATTGCTTTAGCTAAAAATCAACAGGAATCAAATGATTCTCTAATAAAGAAAGAACTTATTTTTACGAAAAAAATGATTAATTTCATAAAACCAGCTGATAAACAAACTACAACTTATAATTCTTATGGAAATATTAGAAAATAGATATTGGGAGGAGAAATATGGCGGGATTATTTTCCATTTTAAATACAGCTAATTCAGGAATGAATGCGCATCAAAAAGCAATACAGACAATTTCTCATAATATAAGTAATCTAGACACAGAAGGTTATTCTAGGCAAAGGACAGAATTTGCCACAAATAGCCCAATGTATATGCCTAGTTTGAACAATGCAATTGGAAGAGGTCAATTAGGTACAGGTGTACATGTAACAGATGTAACAAGAGCTAGAAATAGTTTTTATGATTATCAATTTAGAGCAGAAGCTCATAAATATGGTAAGACAGTCTCAAAGTATGACTATTATAATACTATAGAAACTATAATAAATGAACCATCAGACTATGGAATATCTGCAGGTATAGATGATTTTTTCAAAGGGTGGGAATCATTAGCAAAGGATATAAATAGCGATAGTAAAAAAAGTCTAGTGGTAGAAAATGCATCAAATTTAGCAACTTTAATAAGTGAGAGTTATAAAAAGCTTGATAAGTTAAAAGGAGATATAGATGACAATATAGATTCTGAGATAAAACAGATAAATGACATGTTAAAAAGCCTTGAAGATTTGAATAAATCTATTGATGTTATATCTGGTTCTGGCTCTACTCCGAATGACTTACTTGATGAAAGAGATAGAATATTAGATGACTTAAGTTTTAAATTAGACCTTGAAAATGGCGATGTTAAAAATATGCTTGCAGATGGTAAATTAGAACTTAATGAACTAAAAAATCCAGGTGGAACTTGGAAAACAGGTGTATCAGGAACTTTACAAGGTTTGTTTGAAATGCATGGTAAGATTGATACATATAAAAGCGATTTAAAAGACGTATCTGATGGATTAGCTAAACAGATAAATGATGTTTATAATACGTCTGCTGGAATAACAGTAAGAGATTTTTTTATAACTTCAAATGTAGCTGGTGAAGATATCATAAAGGTAAATCCAGCTATAAAGAGTAACCCAAATGAACTAAAACTTACTGCTGATGAGGCTTCAAAGATTGCTAAACTAAAAGACGAAAAAATAGATATTGGGGCAGTTGGTGGAAAAGTAAGTACAATAAGTGACCACTATAAAGCTTTTGCAGAATCAGTGGGTTTAGATTCTCAAAAAGTAAATCAAGATGAGGTGAATCAACGTAAAATTATAAATAATATTGATAGTTCACGAATGAGTGTTTCAGGTGTATCGTTAGATGAAGAAATGACAGAGCTTATAAAAGTACAACGTTCCTATCAAGCTAGTGCAAAGGTTATGTCAACAGCTGTGCAACTGTTGGATGTTGTAATAAATGGAATAATTTAATAGAAGGAGGAATTTATAATGAGAGTCAGTACAGGTATGATGTCTAGCAGTTATCTAAACTCGTTACAAGATAATCTACAAAGGTTAGATAAAGTTAATAGACAAGTTAATACAACAAAGGAAATAAACAAACTATCTGATAATCCATATAAAGCAATAAAAATATTGAATTCAAAAAGTGAAATAAAGACTATGGAGACTTATATTGAAAACTGTAATGATACAGGAAATTGGTTAGAAACTACTGATACTGCATTAGATCAACTTGGAAAATTATTATCGGATGTAAAGAAAACTTTGGTGGCAAGTGGTGATGGTGCATATTCAGAGGATGAACTAAAGACTCTTAGTAATTCAACTAATGAAAAAATGAAAGAAATTGCAAATGCTTTAAATGCAACACATGAAGGTAAATATATATTTTCAGGATCAAATACAGGTACACCACCTGTTCAATATGTTGAAAATGCAGATGGTTCTGTAAGCTTAAAATTTAACAGTGGTATAAATTTAAACAAACTACAAGATTCTTTAAGTATGAACATAGCTCAAGGTATAAATGTAGAATATAATGTTAAGTTAAGTTCTCTTGGTTTTGACCCAACAAAAACAGATCCATTTGAAGATTTAAATAATATATCGAGAAAGTTAATAAATCCTAGTGATGCAGATATAAAAGACTTGACAACGACATGTTTAAGTGGTGTAGATAAGTTGATTGAGAATACAGTTAATACTAGATCTATATATGGAACTAAAGCAAATACTGTAGATGCAATGAAGGAAAAGAATGATGAAAATTTGATTCAGTTAAAGGATATTCTATCACAAAATGAAGAGATAGATTATGGAGAAAAACTTGTCCAATTAAAGGCGGCAGAATTAACTTATCAAGCTTCACTACAAACAGGAGGAAAGTTATTTAATGTATCTATATTAGATTACATATAGTAAAATAACGCAGATATGATGAAAATTACATTAAAAAAAGGTATACTAGGGTTTGAAAATCTAAAAGAATATGAGCTTTTAGATATAGAAAATAATAATACTTTAAAAGAATTTAATTCTATTGAAGAAGATTGTATAGGATTTATTGTTGTATCACCATTTGAGATTATCGATGAATATGAGATAACTTTAAATCAAGATATAATAGAAAAACTCAAAGTAGAATCGCCTAATGATATTATAATATTTAATATATTAACTCTTGGACAAACTTTAAAAGAATCAACTGTGAATATGAAAGCTCCTATAATAATAAATATAAAAAATAATTATGGTATGCAAATAATTTTACAAGAAGAAAATTACAGTATAAGACATCCATTATTGAGAGGTGATGATGGATGTTAGTGATTTCTAGAAAAAAGGGAGAGTCAATACTTATAGGAGAAGATATTGAGGTTAAGGTAGTAGGTGTTGATGGAAAGAATATTAAATTGGCTATATCAGCACCAAATGATATAGGAATACTAAGAAAAGAAATTTATGAAAAGATAAAAGATGAAAATATAAAAGCAACAAAGATAAATATAGAGATTTTAAGTAACTTAAAATAAAAGTATTTGGAGGAAGTAGTATATGTATGGAGAAAACCCTTATAATTCTTATAAGCAAAATTCAATATTTATGGCATCAAAGGAACAATTATTACTTATGCTTGTAGATGGTGCAGTGAAGTATACAAAGATAGCTAGACTATCTATTATAGATAAAAATATGCAAAGGGCACATAAAGAACTTGTTAGAGTTCAGGATATATTTACAGAGCTAATGGTTACATTAGATCAAAGTGCAGGTAAATGGGCAAAAGATATGTATAAAGTTTATGATTTTGTAAGATATGAGTTATCAAGAGCGAATATAAGAAAAGATATACAAGTAATAGATGAAGTATTACCAATAATAGAACAAATTAGGGATACCTGGTATGAAGCAGATAAAAAAAGTAAAGATGAAAGAAAAAGAGGATAATTAAATGGGTTTAAACATAGAAAAATTACAATATTCTTCGCAAGAACAACTATTACTTATGCTTGTAGATGGAGCAGTAAAGTATACAAGAGTAGCTAGGGCTGCTATTGTTGATAATGATATGGACAGTGCCCATAAGGAGCTAATTAGGGTACAAGATATATTTGTAGAACTTATGGCTACTTTGAATCAAGATGTAGGTCAGTGGGCAAAAGATATGTACAAAGTGTATGATTTTATAAAGTATAAATTGTCAAATGCAGATTTAAATAATGGTATACAAATAATAGATGAAGTTTTCCCAATAATAGAGCAAATTAGAGATATATGGTATGAGGCAAGTAGCAAAAGTAGAGAGTAATATAAGGAGGGTTATTATGTCAAATATAAGTCCAATTAGAGTTACAGGTCTCTCAGGTAGTTTTGATATGGAAGGTGTAATAGAGGCTAGTATGATAAAAGATAAGGAAGCTGTTGATAAAGCTAAACAAGCACAGCAGATAGTTAAATGGAAGCAAGAAATTTATAGAGATGTTATTCAAGACTCCAAGAATCTATATGATAAATATCTTAGTGTAACATCAGAAAATAGTATACTAAATAATAAAGCTTATTCATCACTGAGCATAAAGAGTTCTGATGAAAGTATAATATCAGCTAGTGGTTCAGCAGGAGCTGATAAGATAAATTATCAATTTGCAGTAAGTCAAATGGCTGAGCCTGCTAAGGTTACAATAAAACTAAATACAACTTCTCCAATTGTTACACAGTTTCCTCCAAATGCGAGTGGTGCTAGTTCATTGACTATAGGTGATGTAAATATACCAATAACAGAACAAGATACCACAAGTACTATAGTTAGTAAAATAAATTCTCTTTGTTCAGATACAGATATAAAAGCATCATATAGCGAAATGACAGGTGAACTAATTATTTCTAGAAAACAAACAGGTTTAGATTCAAAGATTGATTTAAAAGTAACAGGAAATGATGCATTAGCCAATCAAATATCAATAGAAAATGGTGTTGCTTCTACAGATGATGGAAGTGGAAGCAAAGAGTTTGTATTGGTAGGGAAGAATTTAGAAGCTAAAGTTACAGATTCTAAGGGTAGAGATACATATATAAGTAAATCTGAAAATGTATTTACTATAGATAATGTAGATTATACAGTTAATGGAAAAGGCAATGCAAAACTTACTTCTGTGACGGATACTGAAAAAGCAGTAAAGAATATGAAGGATTTTGTTGAGGATTATAATAAATTAATGGATAAAGTATATAGCTTAGTAACTACAAAAAAATCTTCAGATTATCCGCCTCTTACAGAAAAACAAAAAGAGGATATGACAACTGAGGAAATAGAGAAGTGGGAAAAGAAGGCAAAAGAAGGGATACTTAGAAATGACAGTGAATTGAGATCCTTTGTCGAAGATATCCAAAAATCTTTTTTTGGCTCTTCAAGTAATATTAATCTTTTAAAAAGTATGGGTATCAGTGAACACGCAGATTACAATAAAAAAGGCCAGATATCATTTAATGAAGAAAAATTTTCAAAGGCTCTAGTAGAAGATAGTGATAAAGTTTATAAAGATTTGGCTGGATTTTCTTCAAATTTTGAAGATAAAGGTATGTTTGAAAAACTAAAAAGCATTGTGTATGAATATGCTGGTAGCTCTGGGTCGAAATTGGCTGAGAAATCAGGTATAGCAAAAACTGCATCTGCTAGTGAAAATATATATTCTAAAGATATTGCTGATAAAGAAAAAAATATAAATAGGCTTGTAGAAAAAATGAATGCTAAGGAGGCTAAGTTGTATAGCAAATATTCAGCTCTTGAATCTTTACTAAACAAATACAATTCTCAGATGAACTATTTTTCACAGAATAAATAAGAGTAGGAGGTATCATGAATGAATTAGAAGAAAAGATAAATTTATACAAAATTATATCTGAGCAAATTTTAAGTATGATTACAAACAACAAATATAAGGATATAAATATCAAGTTGGATGAGAGACAACATATTATAAATAGTATAAATGAAATTGATAAAGATTCTTTTATAGAGAAATACAATGAATTAGGAATGATTGAAATCGATAATAAGATTAAAGGAATTCTTAATGAACAGTTAGCAATAGTGAAGAAAGAATTGTATGAATATAGACTAACAAAACAAGTTAATACGATGTATTCTAATTCAAACAGAGAAAAAATAAATATTTTCAATAAAAAAGTATAAAGTTAAGCATAATATGTCCGATTATATAGTTAGATAAAATAATAGTAGAAATGACAAGGATGTCAACAACACTAAGGAGGGTAAATAATGAGAGTTAATACAAATGTAAGTGCTTTAATAGCAAATAATCAAATGGGAAGAAATGTAAGTGGGCAAAGTAAATCTATGGAGAAATTATCTTCTGGGGTCAGAATAAAAAGAGCAGCAGATGATGCAGCAGGTCTTGCTATATCTGAAAAAATGAGAGCTCAGATTAAAGGTTTAGATCAAGCTGGAAGAAATGTTCAAGATGGTATATCAGTTGTACAAACTGCAGAAGGTGCGTTAGAAGAAACTGGTAATATACTACAAAGAATGAGAACTTTATCAGTTCAGGCTTCAAATGAGACTAATACTAAAGAAGAAAGAGAAAAAATATCTGATGAATTAAGCCAATTAAATAGTGAAGTTGAAAGAATATCAACATCAACATCATTTAATGGAAAAACATTGTTAGATGGTAAGGCTACAGAAATAAAATTACAAGTTGGAGCAAATGATGCAAGTGATAACCAAATAACAGTTAATCTGATTAATACTGCAAGTGTAATGAGTACAGCTGGAATAACTGCTAGTGCAATATCAAGCTTAAATGATAGTGGAACAGTGGGTACTGCTAGTGCTAAAACAATGGTATCTAATCTAGATAAAGCACTTGCATCTATAAACTCAGCAAGAGCTAAATTAGGAGCACAACAAAATAGACTAGAATCAACTCAAAATAACTTAAATAACACATTAGAAAATGTAACTGCTGCTGAATCTAGAATAAGAGATACTGATGTAGCATCAGAAATGGTTAATTTGTCTAAGATGAATATATTAGTACAAGCATCACAATCAATGTTAGCTCAGGCAAATCAACAACCACAAGGAGTATTACAACTATTAGGATAATATAAAAAGTAAGGGATAAAGAGTAAAGCATTGCTTTACTCTTTATTTTTAATAATTTATAACAGAAAGGAACAAGATTATGTTACTTAGTATTGTAATGATGGTTAAAGACGAAGAAAAATTTCTAGGAAAATCACTGAAATCATTGAAACCTATTATAGAAAGGTTAGATAGTGAGCTTATAATACTAGATACAGGTTCTAAGGATAAAACTGTAGAAATAGCAAAAAAATTTACAAGTAATGTTTATTTTCAAAAATGGAATGATGATTTTTCAGATATGAGAAATAAATCAATATCTTATTCAAAAGGTGAATGGATACTCATAGTAGATGCAGATGAGATATTAACTAAACATGAAGATTTATTAATGTTTTTTGAAACTGGAATATATAAAAAATATAATTCTGCTTCAGTAAACCTTAAAAATATATTTGCAAATTTTGAGTCTGATGAGAGATTGACAACAACTGTGACACTAATGAGATTATTTAGAAGTGACAATTTTAAATATGAGGGAAAAATTCATGAACAACCAATATATGAAGAACCAATATATAAAAACATAGCTGAATTTGATCATTATGGATATTTTTATGAGGATGAAGAGTTTAAGCTTAATAAAACTAAAAGAAATGGAATATTATTGTGTGCAGAGTTAAAGGAAAATCCTGATAATCCATATATAAATTATCAAATGGGTAAGAATCTAGTATCTGAAGGTGAAGAAGTGGAGTCACTTGAATATATAGAAAAAGCCTATAAACTATATAGAAAATATGGAGATGCACCAGAATATGTATATACAAGTTTGGCAAATAGATATATTGTGAATGGAAAATATAAAGAGGCTGAAGAATTATGTACTAGATACATAACAAAAGATAAAAATAATATTGATATATATTACTATTTAGGTAATGTACAAAAATCCCTTGGAAAAATAAAAAACAGTATTATATCATTTGAGAGATATATTTATCTTGTAGATAATTATGACATTAGTACACAATCAAACTCTTTATTTGCGGATGGAAATTGTATCTCTAATAGAGATACTATCATTTGCGAAATTATATTTATGTATTATGCAATGGAAGAATACCATAAAGTTATAGAAAAGTATAATAATATAAATAAGTATATATATAAAAGACAAGTAAACAAATTTTTATTTGCATCTTTAGAAAAAGTTAATAAGTTGGATGAAATATTGGAGTATTATAATAGATTACCAGATTCTAATGTAGAAAGAGATAGTTTTTTTTATGCTCTAGAACAATTAATCAAAAGCTTAAAGAAAGAGAAAAAGTTAAAACTTTATAGTATGCTTTCTGCTATAGATGGAAATTATGGAAAGCTAAATCGTATAAGATTAAAAAATGAAATTTCATTAGATGAATGCAAAGAAATATTAAAAAATGAAAGAAATCCTATTTATGGAGTACTCATTAATATAGCATATGAAAATAAATTAGATATATTTAATATAGTAAAGGATTTAGACATAATCTGGATAGAAAAATATATGGGTTATGCCATTAAATATGATAATGAATTTGCTATCAGTTTATATAATTATATAAAATATGTTCCAACTACTTTTGAAATTGAAAAGATAAAAATTTATAAGGTAATATCTAAACTTGTTTTAGATAACTGTAGTTTAGAAGAAAATAAATATATAGAATTATTTTATTTCTATATAGTATATTCTTATGAGTATATAAGGTTTTTATATAAAGAATTTGAGGATGCTGATTTATTAAAATATTTATGTAATGATATAGACAGATTTACAATAGAATTCAAATGTATGCTTTATAATAATGATAGTATAAATAATTTGGAGTATATTAATAAAATAAAAAACTTGATTAATGAGTATCCTTACTATAAAAGAATAATAAAAATATTAATAAAGGATTTTGAGGAAAGTTTAAATGAAAGTAATGAATTTAAGAAATTAAAGGATGAGTTTATTAATAATATAGAAGGTATGATTAATAATGGAGAATTAAAAAGTGCTAAAATATTAATTGATGAATATTCCAGAACATTTAAAGATGATGCAAGAATTTTAAATATAAAAAGTATAATAATGATTATAGATAAAAATTTTAATGAGGCTGAGTTTATGCTAAAAAAAGCTTATTCTTTGGATATGTCAAATGAAGATACTTTATATAATATAAAATATCTTCATGAGTTGAGATATAATATGAAATAAATTTAATTTGAGAGGATAGTAATAAATATGAATGGATATATAAATTTGGATAATTCGATTGATTTTGTGGAAAAATATCAAATTAAAAATCAAGATGTACAAAATTTCACAAGTATAATTATATTAACTTATAATCAGCTAGAGTATACTAAACTGTGTATAGCAAGTATAAAAAAGTTCACATATGAAAATTCATATGAGATTATTGTTGTTGATAATAATTCAACAGATGGAACTGTGGAGTGGTTAAAAGAACAAAATGACTTAAAAATAATATTTAACAATGAGAATCAAGGTTTTCCAAAAGGATGTAATCAAGGAATTGAAATATCTAGTGGTAAAAATATAGTTCTCTTAAATAACGATGTTATAGTAACTCCAAACTGGCTTTATAATATGGATAAAGCATTATGGAGTAATAAAGATATAGGAGCAGTTGGAGCAATTACTAACAATTGTTCATATTATCAAGAAATAAAAGTGGACTACAATTCTATAGAAGAATTAATTGAATTTTCAAATAAAATTAACCAAAGTAATGAGAATTATTGGGAGTATAGAATTAAACTCGTTGGATTTTGCATGGTTATAAAAAAAGAAGTATTGGATAAGGTGGGTCTATTAGATGAAATTTTTTCTCCAGGTAATTTTGAAGATGATGATATATGCTTTAGAATGATACAAAATGGATATAAATTATTTTTGTGTAAAGACACTTTTATTCATCACTTTGGAAGTATTTCATTTAGAGAAGATATATGGAGATATAACGAGATATTAAAGAGCAATAGATTGAAATTTATGGAAAAATGGAAATTTAGTGTTGAATATAGCAATAATATTAGATTCGATCTAATTGATATGATAGAAGAACAAAAAGATAAAGAACTACACATACTAGAAGTAGGTTGTGGAACAGGCGCAACGCTTTTAGAGATAAAAAATCAATATAGAAATGCAAAAGTATATGGTATAGAGCTGTGTGAAAGTCCTGCTAAAATAGCACAAAATATAGCTAATGTGCTAATTGGTAATATAGAAACAACAAAAATTTCGTATGAGAAAAAGTATTTTGATTATATAATTCTAGGAGATGTATTAGAACATTTAAATAACCCATGGGATGTGTTACATTCCTTTAGAGATTATATAAAAAAAGATGGGAGTATAATTGCAAGTATCCCTAATATAATGCATGTAAGCGTGTTAAGAGAATTAATTTGTGGAAATTTCACATATGCTGAATGGGGAATTTTAGATAAAACACATTTAAGATTTTTTACATTAAGTGAAATTCAAAAACTATTTTCTGGAAACAATTATGATATAAATAGTGTATCTGCATCTATAGTTGGATTAACAGAGGAAGATGAAAAACTTATTGATTGTCTGTGCTCAATGTCAGGTGAAAATATGAGAGATCAGTATCAAGCGTATCAGTATAAAATAAAAGCAACATATGCTGTGGATCTAAATAGAGTTTATGAAGATAGTGATTTGATAGATTTAAAATACAGGCTGATAAGAATTGACAACGAGATAGATATAGAAAGTAGTTTAGAGTTTATATTTAACATAGAAAGTAAATATGGCGACGAATTTATTGATTATGCAAGGTTCTTGATTGATGCTAATGTAATAAATAAGAGTAGGGTTTTAAATAGAATTGGTGTAGAAGCTTATAATATAGGTTTATATGAATTATGTGTATCTATATTTATGTTGTCACTTGAATTTGATAGAAATGATGTTGACACAATCTACAATATTATTTCAATTTTTAACATTATGGGTGAAAATGAAATAGCAATGGATATACTAGAGAACAGTAATGAATTAGTTAAGGGAAATAGTGACATTCAAGAACTGATGTTTTCATTTCAATAGAAGGATTATATAAGAAAACATTTAATACAAAAGGAGATTTGTGATAATGAATTATAATATGAGCTTGGATAATAATATGATAAATATTATAAGTGAATATGAATATAATAATGACAAAGTAAATACGAATTTTACAAGTATCATAATTTCAGTTCATAATCATATAGAATATACAAAACTATGTATTGAAAGCATAAGGAAATTCACATCTATAGGAACTTTTGAAATAATAGTTATTGATAATGCATCAACTGATGGTACAATCAAATGGTTAAAATCGCAAAATGATTTGAAAATAATACAAAACAAAGATTATCCTACAGAAATGTTTACAGGGTATATTAGGGGAATAGAAGCTTCTAAAGGAGAAAGCATATTATTTTTGGAGAATAAAATTGTAGCCACACCGAATTGGTTAGATAATTTAAGCAAAGCTTTATATAGTGACAACAATATAGGTATAGTGTGTGCAGTATCAAATGAAGATTCTATATGTAAAAACATGAATTTAAAATATGACAATATATTAGATATGTTAGATTTTTCTAAATGTTTTAATGTGTCTAATAGTAAACTATGGGATTATAAATTTAGTTTATCTACTAGTTGTTTTTTAATTAAAAAAGAGGTATTGAATCAGATAGGAGACTTAGATAAATTATTTACTTTGGAGCATTATATATTTCAGGATGTATTTCTGAGAGTAATAGATAAAGGATATAATCTACTTATGTGTAAAGATACATTTGTTCATTGTTTTAATAAAATACTTCACGATAGAGATGATGAGTTAAAATATATTAAAGAGATAAATAATGAAAAATTAAATTCAAAATGGAATTTTTATATGAAGAACAGTTCTAAAAATTATTCGGAAATTATGCAGATGATTAAATCACGAAAGAAGGAGTCTATAAATGTATTAGAAATTGGATATGGTTTAGGAGAGGCTCTATTAGAGTTAAAAAATATCTATAGGAATGCTAATACTTATAGAACAAAAATTAATATAAATTCTGGAGAACTTGGAGAAATAGTATTTAATAATTTAATGCGAAACACAGAAGGAATCAATCTGAAAAGTATGTATGGATTCTTTGATTATATTATATTTCCAAATACATTAAACTGTTTAAGAAACCCATGGGATGTATTAAGAAATATATATGAATATCTAAAAGAGGATGGATATATACTAGTCAGTGTGCCAAATATAATGCATATAAGTGTTATTAAAAAACTTATAAATGGGTCATTTTCATATTCAGATTCTGAAGTTTTAGATAAATCATACTTAAGATTTTTTACATTTAAAGAGATACATAAATTATTTAAAGAAACAGGCTATGAAATAGTTGAGATATATTATAGTAAAACAGATATGGAAAGTGAAGAATTACAATTGATTGAAAATCTAAGTGGTTTGCTTACTAAAGATATTAAAGAGGAATACTTTGTAGATAAGTATTTCTTAAAAATAAGCAAAAAAAATAAAAAATGTTTAGAGAATGATATAAATAAGTATAAAATGTACATAGATTATATACATAATAAGAACTCTTTTTCATCAGAATATAGTAAAGATATAAGCTTAGATTATGAATTTAATAAAATAGATAGTAAACTCATAGCATACTATTTACCCCAATTTCACTTAGATGATAACAATAATGAATGGTGGGGTAGAGGAAGTACAGAATGGGATAATGTATCAAGAGCAATTCCACAATATATTGGACATTACCAGCCAAGATTACCTAAGGATCTTGGATTTTACAGTTTAGAATCTATAGATACATTTAAACGTCAAATACAATTGGCAAAAGGAAGTGGTATTTATGGATTTTCAATATACTATTATTTGAGTGGGGATGTAAAATTACTTAGAAAGCCATTAGATATCCTTTTAAATAATAAAGATTTGAAGATACCTTTTTGTTTATATTGGGCGAATGAAGACTGGACAAGAGGGTATAAAAGTGATAATAAGGAGATATTAGTAAAACAATTAGATACAAAAGAGGATTATAAAAATGCTATTTATGATATGAAAAGATACTTAGAGGATGATAGATATATTGAAATAAATAATAAAAAAGTTATAATGATATACAGGCCGTTAAATATTCCTGACCCTATTGAAGTAATTGGTTTTTGGAGGGAATACTGTAAATTAAATAACATTGGGGATATTTACGTAATTGCTACAAAAGAACCTTGGGGTAAAGATAGCTCCTATTATCATCAGTGTGGGTTTGATGCGGTTAACGAATTTAGCCCACATGGAAATATAAGTACTGATTTATCTAAATATAGCATTATAAACAAAGAAATTGATTTTATAAAAGATAATTATGAAGGTAGAGTTTTTGATTATAGAGAATATGTTGAAAAGAGAAACTATATAGACTATGAATGTAATAAAATCTATAAATGTGTTACACCAAGTTGGGATAACACCCCAAGGAAAGCTGAAAAGTCGTGGATATTTGAAGGTTCATCTCCAAAATATTACTACATGTGGCTTAAAGATATTATGACTATGAATAAAAAAAATAGAAACTTAGATGAAGATATAGTTTTTATAAATGCATGGAATGAATGGGGAGAAGGAGCTATACTAGAACCATGTTCTAAATATGGATATGCATATCTTAATTTAACACAAAAAGCTATCAAGGATGTTAGGAGAGAATTCTTTAAATATGAATAATAAGAAAATTTGTTTTATAACAGCAGTTAATAATACATTATCATATATAGAGTGTCTTTTCTATATAAGTAGACTAAAGAGACCTGAAGGGCTTGAAGTAGAAATAATATCTATAAGAGATGCATCATCTATTGCAAGTGCATATAATAATGCTCAGAGTAAATCTGATGCTACCTATAAAGTATATCTACATCAAGATGTTTTTATAATTAATGAAAATTTTATATATGATATTATAAGTATATTTGAAAGTAATAAATCAGTTGGAATGATTGGAGTTTGTGGTACAAAAAAATTATTTTGTGAAAATTATTGGCAAGTTGGAAAAGTATACGAGTCAAGTGTTACAGGAAAAATGTCATTATTAAGCTATGATGAAGTAGAGCAAGAATATGAAGAAGTGCTTGGTATTGATGGTCTAATAATGATAACTCAATATGATTTGAGATGGCGAGAAGATGTATTTGATGGATGGGATTTTTATGACTTATCTCAAAGTATAGAATTTATAAAAAATAAATATAAAGTTGTAATACCAAACCAAAAAAAACCGTGGTGTGTGCATGATTCTGGGTTATTATGTATCTCTGATGAATACTATAAATATAGAAAAATGTTTATTGATATTTATTCTGAGTTTATTGATACTGATAAAGTATAATAGTTTTTTAATATAAAAGCTATTTAAACTAAGATATGTGGGTTAATTATTCCATTCCCGATAAAATATTTAAACTAATAGATTAAATTTTATTGAGAATGGAATAACTGTTTTTGTTTAAATTTTATAAGATTACATTCAAAAATAAACACTATATCATACATTGAAAATTAAATTATAAAATAAAATAGAAGAATATACACAAAAATATATTTAAAAAATTTGTTATTTATTGTATACTTAAGTTAAAACTAAATTGGCAAAACTAGAGAAATTTAGTGACGCAAAGCTATAGGGGCTAAGGTTTGTATATAAACTATGTCAGCCAGTTGCCAAAAAGAGTCCTAAGTATACTATACTGTATACGTAGGATTAGTCGAATTGACTGCCTTTTTGGCGGTCATTTTGTTATGAAAAAATTACTTTATTACAGTAAAAAATATATATAATAACAAATTTTACCAATTTATAATTTAAAATAGAGATAAAGCATATAAAAAAGTTACTATTTTACAAAAAAAGGCAACTTTGCAAAGAAATAATTAAATACATATTAAAATTTTTTTTTATTTTCACTAGAGTTTACTGAGGAAAAATTTGTTTTCTTACTAAAATGATACATTATTATATTAATGTAATAGAAATGCAATTAATTTGGATAAATAAAGAAGTCATTTTTTGTAATATAGCAACTCCGTTTTTAATTAATAAATAGAGTAGATGAATATTTTAAGGAGGAGTGAATATGAATACATATGACATTATAAAAATGGGATTAGATGCAACTAATCTAAGAAGTCAGACAATAGCAAATAATATAGCAAATATAAATACTGAAGGCTATAAGAAACATTATGTAACTTTCGAAGAAACATTAAATGATGCCATGCCTAAAATAGAAGAAAAAACAGATAATTCTAAAGGATTAAGAGTGGATGGTAATAATGTAGACATAGAAGAAGAAAAAGTAAATCAAGCAATGACAACATTACAATATAATGCTTTGATAGGTTTTGCAAATGGTAAAATAGCAATGACTAAATCAATAATAAGTGGGAGGTAAATAAAAGATGAGTGTGTTCAGTGGAATGGAAATCTCTGCTAGTGGTTTAACAGCAGAAAGTTTGAAAATGGATATCATATCATCAAATGTAGCAAATATAAATGCTACAAGAGGTCCAAATGGAGAAGCATATAGACGAAAAGTAGTTTCATTTGAAGAAAATTATGATAATAAATTAGGTATGTTAGGAGTAAAAGTCACATCTGTTGAAGATGACAAATCACCTCTTAAAGAAGTATATGACCCATCTCACCCAGATGCAAAGCCAAATGGATATGTAGAATATCCTAACGTAAATATATTAGTTGAGATGACAGACTTAATAACTGCTTCACGAGCATATGAGTCTAATATAGATACATTAAATGCTCAGAAGTCTATGATAGCAAAAGCACTGGAAATAGGAAAGTAGGGATAAATTATGCCAATTACACAGATTAACAACCTAGTGCAAGGAGCACAGTTAGAGAACTTAATTGGAGAAACTAAACCATTAAATACTAATAATAAAGAAGAAAAAAAGAATTTTGAAGATGTAATAAAAGATACTATTGATAAAGTTAATTTTCAACAAGTGACAGCAGATGATATGAAAGAAAAATTTATAAAAGGCGAAGATGTTTCTATGCATGAAGTTATGTTAATAGGTCAAGAAGCACAACTATCTATGCAATATCTAATAGAAGTTAGAAATAAGATTCATGATGCATATCAAGAAATGAATAAAGTACAAATTTAGTCTTTTGAACAGGAGTAATAATCAATGATAGCCAGTTTTAAAAATAAGATTAAGGAGCAAGTTGCTAAATCTAGGACAAAAATAGGTTCTCTAAAAAAGGGGACTAAGATAGCATTAGGTATAGGGATTGTTGCTATATGTTTAGCGCTAGTATTTACAGCAATATCTGCAAGCAAAAATAAGTATGCAGTCTTATTTTCAGAGCTAGATGTTCAAGATGCTGCAGATATATCAGCAGAATTAGAGTCTAGAAAGATAGATACCAAGGTAAAAGGAAGTACAATTTATGTTCCTAGAACAGAAGTTGATAAGTTGAGGTTAGAGTTAGCTCCAAGCTTGACAAGTGGTTCTAAAGGATTTGCACTTATGGATGATAGTTCATCAATAGGGCTTACTGATGAAGAGTTTCAAATTAAGAAGCAACGAATGATGCAAGGAGAAATAGAAAAAACAATCAAGAGTTTTCCTCAGGTGGAAGATAGTAGAGTACATATAACATTTGGTGAATCTTCTGTATTTGAGAAGGAGGCTGTTCCAGGAAGTGCAGCAGTTTATTTGATGCTAAAGCCAGGAACAACTTTAGAGAAAAATCAAATAAAATCTGTTATGGCACTTGTATCAGGAAGTGTTACAAATATACCAGAGAAAAATGTTCAAGTTATTGATAACAAAATGAACTTATTATCTGAAGGCATCTTAGACGATGAAGAAGTTGATGAAAACAATCAACCGATAAATGGTGCTATTAGTATTGATAAAAATAAGGCATCTGAGCAGGCACTGGATAAACAATTAGAAAAATCTATTTTAGACATGTTAGAACCAATATTTGGTACAGGAAAGGTAAAAGCTACAGTAAATGCTGATTTGAGTTTTGATACAGCTGAAAAAACTGAAATAAAAATTGACCCTGATAAAGTTGCTATAAAGGAAACAAGGTCAAAAAATTCATCTAAATCTGCGACAAATAATGTCCAAGGTGTAGATGCTAATATGAATAACCAAGGAAATAAAAATGGTACTAATACAGAAGATAGTTTGGATGAGAGTTTTGAATATGAAACAGGTAAGATTGAAACTCATACTATAGTTGCGCCTGGAGAACTTAAAAGATTGACAGCTTCTGTTGCTATAGATGGAAAAATAGCTAAAGGTGTTCAAGCTGATGTGGAAGATATTGTTAATAATGCTATAGGCATGGATGGAGCTAGGGGAGATACTCTTAGCGTTGTTTCAATGGTATTTGACCCTAAGGGTAAGGCAGAAGCTAAACAAGAAATGGAAGATATTAAAAAAGAAGGATTCAAAAACAATATAATAAAAGCGGTTGTTGGAGTAGTAGCAGTTGTTGCAGTAGGTGTTATTGGATACTTAATATATAAAAAGAGAAGTGAACAAGAAGACATGGATTATGAAGATGAAGTTTATAGTACTAATTCTATTGATAAGAAAGACAATCCTCTGTTAGGGGATGACCCAGAATTGACATTAGAGGAAGCTGTTAAAATGTATGCAGAAGAAAAACCAGACCAAGTCACAGAGATAATAAAAACTTGGTTAAATGAGTAAGGGGGATAGAAAGTGTCCGCGGAAATTACAAATGTTAATGCGTTTGATTTAAGTGATATAAGTGAAAATGATAAGAAAGAGAAGGTAGAAGGTGAAGGTTTAAAAAAAGCCGCTGTACTGTTAATGACATTAGGTCCAACTGTGGCTAGTGATATAATAAAAAGTCTACCAGATAAACAAGTTCAAAAAATAGGTTTGGAAATTGCAAATATTTCTTCAATAGCTTCAAAAGAAAGAAGAGAAATATTAAAAGAGTTTGTAGAAATAAATAAAGCGAAAGATTATGTTATAGAAGGCGGGCTTGAATATGCCAAAGAATTGTTAAGTAATGCCTTGGGAAATGCCAAAGCAAGTAAATTACTTGAGGGTATATCAATAGATACAAGTACAAAACCTTTTAAACATATTATAAAACTAGATGTAAAGAAGATATTAGAAATACTTAGAAATGAAAGTGCACAGACTATAGCCATTTTACTTGCACATATGGAACCTGAAAATGGCGCAGAAGTTTTAGCTTATTTAGATTTTGATTTACAAAATGAGGTAGCTATGAGAATAAGTTCAATGGGTTCAATATCTCCAGAAGTTATAAGTGTAATTGAAACTTCATTAGAGAATAAAATGCATTCAATAAGTGGTGAAGATTTTAAAGATTATGGAGGAATAGCTACTCTAGTTCAAATATTGCTTAATTCTGATAGAAAAACAGAAAAGAATATTTTGAATACTATTGAAGAAAAAGACCCAGCTTTAGCAGCTCAAATTAAATCTAATATATTTGTATTTGAAGATATTGTCAAGTTAGATGATATAAGCATACAGAAAGTACTGAAAGAAGTAACTATGAAGGATTTAGTATATGCTTTAAAAGGTGTGGATGATGAAATATCAGATGCTATATATAGAAATCAATCCTCTAGGGCAGCAGAAGCACTTAAAGAAGAGATGGAAATGGTTGGTGTCATAAAGGTTACTCAGGTTGAAGGTGCTCAACAAAAAATAGTGAGTATTGTAAGAAAACTTGAAAGAGAAGGTGCCATAACTATTGTAAGGAATTTTGGTGATGACTTTGTTGAATAATAAAATTATCAAAAGTGAAAAAGCATCATATAAAGGAGTACTAGACTTATCTATAATAGATAAAGCTAGAGTGGGAGAATCAAATATAAACGAAGATAATGATTGTAGATTTAGAGATGAAGTAATAAAAGAAGCTATAGAATCTGCTGAGATAAAAAAGAATGAGATATTGGAAGAAGCAAAAATAAATGCACAAAATATAGAAAAGCAAGCATATGAAAAAGGATATAGTCAAGGTCAGAAAAATGGATATGAGGATGGATATAAAGAGTCATATAATGAGTATACCCAAAAAGCTAAAGATGAAGCAGATTCTATAAGAAATCAGGCAAATTTAATCTTATTACAAGCTAATGAGAAAATGACTGAGTACATAAAGGAAAAAAATAAAGAGATTATAAGACTTGCTATTAATATGGCTAGTTCTGTTCTAAAAAAGCACTTTGAAGATGAAGAATCTATGAGTGATTTGTTAAAGCAAATTATTCAAGATTATGAAGGAAGTAGTTCATTCATAGTAAGATGTAATTCTTTCTATAAAGATAATATAGAGAAAGAGTTTGAATTATTTAAAGAAGAAACATCATTAAAATCAAGTGTATTTGTTATTGCAGATGATAGCATAGATAAAGGAAATGCTATTATACAAAAGGAAAATGGAAGAATAATAGTTGGTATTGATTGTGCTATGGAAAAACTAAAAGAAGAATTGCTTGGTGAATAAAGTATGTATAAAACTGATATATCTATAGATTTTGACAAAATAAATAAGAAAATAGAAAATTTAGAACTTACTATATCAGAAGGTAGAGTTAAGAAAATAATAGGGCTTACTGTAGAAGTTGAAGGGATAAAAGCTTTTGTTGGAGAGCTATGTGTTATATACAATCAAGTCAACAAAACAGTGAATTGTGAAGTAGTAGGTTTTAAAGATAAAGAAGTAATATTAATGGCATTAGGAGAGTTAACATTAATAGCACCTGGTTGTAAAGTTATTTCTAAGGGGATACCTTTAAGTGTTATGTGTAGCGATAATTTACTAGGTAAAGTACTTGATGGTCTTGGAAATCCTATAGATAACTCAGAAGTTGTTTTAGGAGACAGATACAACTTGAATAATGAACCTCCTGACCCAATGAAGAGAAAAAAGATACGCAATATAATGGAAACAGGTGTAAGAGCAATAGATGCATTTACTACTTGTGGTGAAGGACAGAGAATAGGAATATTTGCAGGAAGTGGAGTAGGTAAGAGTACAACTCTAGGCATGATTGCTAGAAATGCAAAAGCAGATGTAAATGTAATTGCCCTTGTTGGAGAAAGAGGAAGAGAAGTATTAGATTTTATTGATAAAGACTTAGGTGAAGAGGGAATGAAAAAATCTGTTGTTGTATGTGCGACATCAGATAAAGCACCATTAGTTAGACTTAAAGGTGCCCTTACAGCCACTGCAATAGCCGAATACTTTAGAGATCAAGGGAAAAAAGTAATACTTATGATGGATTCTGTGACTAGATTTGCTATGGCGCAAAGAGAAGTTGGAATAGCCATAGGAGAGCCACCAGCACAAAAAGGATATACACCATCTGTATTTGCCATTTTACCAAAACTCATGGAGAGAACAGGGACATCAGATAAAGGCTCTATCACTGCATTTTATACAGTATTAGTTGATGGAGATGACTTTAATGAGCCAATAGCAGATACTACAAGAGGGATACTGGATGGTCATATAGTTCTATCTAGAGATTTGGCAAATAAGAACCATTATCCTTCCATAGATGTCTTGAATAGTTTAAGTAGACTTATGAATGAGATTGCTTCAAAAGAAGATATAAAAATAGCATCATTTGCAAGAGATATGCTCTCTGAATATAGAGAAGCAGAAGATTTGATAAATATAGGTGCATATGCTTCAGGTACCAATAAAAAAATAGATGAAGCAATCTATTATCATGAGCATATTATCAATTTTTTAAAACAAGGTATAAATGAAAAGAGCTCTTTTAACGAAACTATAAGTAGCTTGAAAAGAATATTTGAATAAATAACTTAAAAAAATATTTGAAGAGGTTGTGATGGAATTGGATAAAAACTTTAAGTTTAGATTACAGAAAGTTTTAGACTTAAAAATGAAAGATGAAGAAAAAATAAAAATGGAGTTTGCTAAAATTCAACAAAAAAAAATAGATATAGAGAATAATTTAGAAAACTTAGAAAGTAATTATAATAAATATGCTATAAGTAAAGATAACGATAGTATTCAAAATCAAAAAATAACTATTAACTATTTGTTGGCTCTAAATAACTCTATAATGGATTTATCAGAGGAACTGGATAAGTCGACAAATGAACTTGAAAAAGCTAGAAAACAGCTTATAGACAAACAGATAGAAAGAAAATCATTAGAAAAACTAAAAGAGAAAAAGTATGGACAGTATTATAGAGAAGAAAATTTAAAGGAACAAAAAACTAATGATGAGTTTGCAAGTATGAGTTATTTGAGAAATAGACAAGTTCTATAAGAATAGTAGGAAGTGAGGATATTATTGTATGAAGATACAAGCAGATTCTTATAATGTTATTAAAGATATTGTGGATAAAAAAAGTTCATCTAAGAATAAAGATGTAAAAAAGAATAAATTTGAAGATAATTTGTATAAGGTAACAGACAATAAACCAGTTAAAGATAGAAAAGAAACAAGCAATCAAAATGTTAGCTCAGATAAACCAGAAGATAGTGATAATGAGTGTCATTTAGATGAAGATAAAAGTAATCACTTAGAAGATAAAAGTACATATGAAAAAGATTGCAGTAAGATTAATGAGATTTTACAACAATTACTAAATATTTTAAAAAATAATGATAAAAAAGATAAAGATATAAATTCTATATTAAATGATATAGAAAAGCTAAATGTATCAGATGAATTGAAACAAGAACTTAAACTTAATAAAAATATGTTGAATAAGATTGCAAACCAAAATGCAGAATTAAATAAAGCTAATGCGAATAAATCTGATGAAGCGCAAAATTTAGACATGATGAAGTTAAGAGAACTTTTAGAAAATAATGCTAAAGGAAACTTTGAAGTAATTAGTAAAACTACAGAGGATGATAATAAAAGCATAGATTTATACAACTTTGATAGTAATAGAATGGACAATCTTAACTCAAATAAGCAAAGAGATGATAGTTCTGATATTTTGGAAAAACTAGCAGGGGTTAATGGAAATAAAAACGGAAATTTGGGTCAGGTAATAAATAAAAGCATGGATATAAACAAAACTAAAAGCGATAATGTTAATTTAAAACATATAGAATCAAACGTCATGGATGATTCGATTAAGGCTATTAAACATATGAAAACAAATGATATACAAGAGTTAACAATTAAATTAAGACCAAAAGAATTGGGAGATATGAACATACAATTATTGAAAGATAATGAGAGTATGAAAGCTGTTGTAACTGTTTTTAATAAAGACGTATTTGACTCTATAAATAAAAATATAACAGATTTAAAGCAACATCTTGAACTTACGAATGTAAATATAAAAGATGTATCAGTGCAAATGCATAGTGATAATAGAAATACATCAGATACTTTTGATAAAGCATTTGAACAACAGAACAGACAAAATAACCAAGAAAATATGAATAAGCAGGATACAAATAATAAGCGTAACAATATAGTCATAGAAGATGAGATTAAAGAAAATCTTATTGATGATGATAGAGTAGATTTATTAGCGTAATAAGGGGGTAATACTGTATGTATGGAGTGGCAACAGCTTTAGCAGGGGCTCAAGGAAACTATAGGTCAAATAACTTGAGCCAACTTGAAAGAAATATTAATGATATTGCGAATAAACAAGTTAGAAGTAAAGGAAATCAGACAGTAACAGACAACGGAACTCCAATTATAGGGCAGGGTGACGATGCTGATAAAGACTTGTTTATGAAAATACTTGTAGCACAAATGGGTAATCAAGACCCAATGAATCCACAAGACCCAACAGAGTATGTATCACAATTAGCTCAGTTTGCAACTTTAGAAAAGATGTCAGCTATGAACGACAAGCTAGATATACTCTTAGCTTTAAGTAACTCTACTCTAATAAACTCTGCTTTGAGTATGGCAACGTCATTAATTGGTAAGGAAGTAGAAGTATCTGGAGAAGAGAAGGAAGATGAAAACATTGTAGGTGTAGTAAAGTCCACATATATAAAAGATGGAGAGGTACACTTAGAACTGAAAGTAGATGGTAGTGATAAAACTGTAGATGTTAAATATGAAAAATTACTTAAAATAGGAGAAGTAGATACAACTTCAGGAGAAGAAAATAACCCTCCAGAGCAAGAATCTCCAGAACAAGAATAATATTAAATTAGAAAAGAGGTAAATTCATGATAAAAGCAATGTATTCAGGTGTAAGTGGAATGAAAGCAAATCAAACTAAACTAGATGTAATAGGTAACAATGTAGCAAATGCTGGGACTACTGCTTTTAAGAAAAGTTCAGCTAGAATAACAGATTCATTTTATCAAACTGTACTATATGCAAGTGCTCCAACAGCTGCGTTAGGGGGAACAAACTTAGGACAAGTAGGTGTAGGTAGTAAGATATCAAGTATAAATAAAGATATGACACAAGGAAATGTACAGCCAACTAATAGACCATCAGATTTGATGATAGATGGCGATGGGTATCTTCCAGTAGTGAGACAAGGTACAGTTATGTATACAAGAGATGGTTCTTTTAACTTAGATACAGGATTTAAAGCAGCAGCTGGACCTTTGCAAAATATCAAAGGTGGAAGACTTGTAAATGGTGATGGGTATATGTTACAAGGCGAGGTTTATAAGGGTACGTATGATGCTACTACTGGTGAATTTACTAAAAATGCTACTGCAGAAGGAAAAGAACCTATTGTAATACCACTTCAAAGCGTAAGTCCTAAAGATGGAACAGTCCAAAATGTACTAGAGTACAATATATCAAAGGATGGTACTGTAGAATTTTTATTAAGTGATGGTCAAAGAACACAGTTTGTATATCCTATACCTGATGGTAAAAAAGTAGGAGATGCATCTGGTTTAAATATTAATGATGGTAAGATTCAAAAAGTACAAACATATGCATTCCAAAATCCAGCAGGACTAGACGCAGAAGGAGGAAACCTATACAAGCCATCAGCAAACTCAGGAGACCCACAAGTAGCAGGAGCTACAGGAACAATAATACAAGGAGCAATAGAAGCTTCCAATGTAGATATAGCAGAAGAATTTACAGAAATGATAATAGCAAGTAGGTCTTTCCAAGCAAACAGTAAAATAATATCTACATCAGATGAGATACTTCAAGAAATAATAAGTCTTAAGAGATAGTAGGTACATAGTATGATAAGAGTAACGGATTTAAACGGAAGAAGCTACATATTAAACTCAGACCTTATAGTAAGAATTGACTCAGTTCCGGAAAGTAGAATATTACTTACAACAGGAGAAAAAAATCTTGTAAAAGAGTCTGTAGACGAGATAGTAGATAAAGTAATAAAGTATAAAAGGAAAATAAATGTAGGTTATATTAGGAGCGAAAAGTAATGAAAAAAACAGATTCACTGACATTCATTGGACTAATATTATCTACAGTATTAGTTTTATTTGGAGCAGTAAAAGGAAGTAGTACAGGATTAAAAAGTTTTTTTGACTTTTCATCAATATTAATAACAGTATTTGGGTCATTTGGAGCATTGATGATTACATTTACTATTGATGACATGAAACTTATAAAAAATGCACTACAATACTCATTTAAAACAACGAGTATATCAAGATTAGACTTATTGAATCAGTTTAAAGCACTTTCCAAAAAAGCGAGAAGAGAAGGTCTTTTGTCAATAGAAAGTGATGTAATGAAAATACAAGACCCATTTATGAAAAAAGGATTAGAGCTATGTATTGATGGTCTGGAAGTCAATGAAATAAGGTCTATATTAGAATTAGAGATAGATTCTGTTGAAGATACAAATAACAGATATTCAAAGATATTTAAAACTTGGGGAACATTTGCACCTGCATTTGGAATGTTGGGGACTCTAATAGGTCTTATACAAATGTTATCTGACCTTACATCACCAGATTTGATTGCTTCTGGTATGGGAAAAGCATTAATTACTACATTTTATGGTTCTCTACTTGCAAATATTGCTTTAAATCCAATTGCATATAACATAGATGAAAAAACGGAAAAAGAAGTTTACATAAAAGAAATGATGCTGGAAGGTATAATAAGTATACAATCTGGCGAAAGCAGTATAGTAGTTGAAGAACGATTAGCAACATATCTTTCAAGAAGTGAAAGACTAGAGTTCTTGAAATCTAATAAAAATACAGAAAGAGTAATTAGTAATGGCGCGTAAAAAAAATAAAAAAAAAGATGAGATAAACCCAGATGCATGGTTGGCCACTTATGCAGACACAATAACTCTAATTCTTACTTTTTTCGTATTGCTATATGCAACATCAGTTGTAGACATGGAAAAATTTAAAAATATATCAAATGCATTAAAAGGTCAGTTTTCTGGAGTAAGTATGTTTAACACAGGTTCAAGTACAAGTGCGAAGTCTCCAATAGATAGTGTTTTAGTGGATAAAAATGATAAGTCAGATTTAGAACAAGATTTAAAAGATAAGGTTAATAATTCTAACTTACAAAAGAGTGTAACAGTTAAGGATGATAGTAGAGGGATTTTATTAGAGTTAGATGACTCAATCTTATTTGACTCTGGGATTTCGGAGTTAAAAGTTGATAGTAAAGCTACTCTAAATAAAGTATATGACATGATAAAAATGATGAAAAATAAGATAGTTATAGAAGGTCATACTGATAATGTACCTGTAAAATCAAGTACACATGAGTCCAATTGGGATTTATCTTCTAGTAGAGCAGTAAGTGTTGTAAGATACTTTGTAGAAGAAAAGGGCATGGACCCTAAACTATTTTCAGCAACAGGATGTGGAGAGTATCAACCTTTAGTTTCAAATGATACAGCAAAAGGAAGAGCTGAAAATAGAAGAGTTAATATACTTATAACTATCGACTAGGAGGAAGAGTTTTGTTCAAAAATAAAAAAATTATTCTAATTATTTTGATACTGATTGTTTTCTCAGCAGGAGCAGGGTTTTTTATATTAGGTAAAGGTGGAAATGGACAAATTGATAAGATTATAGGTTTGTTTATTCCAACAGGAAAAGGTAAAGATGAAATAAAAACAGAAAATCTTGATTTAGAAGAAATGGTATTGAAGCTAGCTGATGAAGGTGTAAGATATTTAAAGGTGTCAATAACTGTGTCTTATGATGCTTCATATAAAGATATAGAAAAAAATACACCTTTAATTAGAGATAATATCATAAATTGCCTTATGGCAAAAAGAGCAGATGATTTTGCTGCTGAAAACCTAAATAATATAAAAGATGAAATAAAAAATACTTTAAATACAAATTTAGGTGGAAATGTAATACAAAACATATATTTCACAAATATAGTAGTACAATAAAAGGATGGTAAGACATGATACTTTATTTATTAAAGATATTAATATGTATTCCAATAATTTTAATATTGATAGTCTTATCTTTAAAAATTAGCCAGGGAACTTTATTAAAAAAATACAATGACAAATATGTAAAAATACTAGACATTGTAAGTATAAATAAAAACAATAGCATAATAATTTTAAAAATAGGTGAAGAAGGATGTATTATTGCATCTTCTTCAGCTAGTATGAATAAGATAAAAGATTTGACCAAAGAAGAAATATCAAAAATAGAAGATGACATTAAAGAAAGAAATTTTAAAATCCAAGATTTTAAAATGGAAAAAATCAAAGCAAAATATGATTTCAGTAGATATATTGGAAAATTTACAAAAAAGGAAGATAAGTAAATGGAACTATTATCAAAATTACCTTTGGCTGACGTACCATATACAAGTTCAATGCAATTGTTTTTATTTCTAACTGCATTAATGTTTTTACCATTTGTAATGTTCATGATGACAAGCTTTGTTAGAATAGTCATAAGTTTATCATTTTTGAAATCAGCATTAGGAGCACAACAAGCAATTCCAAGTCAAGTTTTGGTAGGGCTTGCAATAGTATTGACAATATTTATAATGAGACCAGTATTAAATGAAATAAACGAAAAGGCATTACAACCATATATTAAAGAAGAAATCACTATGGAAAAAGCTATGAAGGAAGCAGAAGTACCTATTAAAGAGTTTTTATTAAAGCAAACTAGACAAACTGACTTAGATTTATTTGTAGAACAGGCAGGGTTAAAAGAAAAAAAATTAACTCGTGAAAATATACCCTTATCTGTTGTAGTTCCAGCTTTTGCGATAAGTGAGTTAAAAACTGCTTTTCAAATAGGTTTTTTAATATACATACCATTTTTGATAATAGACCTTGTTGTGGCAAGTGTTTTGATGTCTATGGGAATGTTTATGTTGCCTCCAGTCATGATATCATTACCATTTAAGTTGTTATTATTTGTAATGGTAGATGGATGGAACTTGATAGTAAAAACATTGATATTGGGATTTGGATAGGAGAAAAATAGTATGAGTGAATTTATGATAATGAGTGTTCTTAAAAATGGCATGTTTACAGGAGCTATGATTGCAGCTCCAGTACTAATTGTTTCTCTTGTAGTTGGACTTTTAATAAGTGTGTTTCAAGCTACAACTCAAATCCAGGAGCAAACATTGACTTTTGTACCAAAACTAATAGCAATTCTTTTAGTAGTAGCTATTGGTGGAAGCTGGATGTTACATACTCTTATTAATTTTACTTCTGAGATATTCAATATGATATCTCTTATAACTAAGTAGGTAGGGTGCATATGATTTTTGTATTTATTAGAATAGTAGCCTTCTTCGGAACATTGAGAATACTATTTCCAGCTGGTACACCTGCTTTATTTAAGTCACTTTTTGCAATCATTATATCAATATTGATTTCAAGTACTATGCAAATTGAATATGCAACAAATATAGATAATATTGTAATGTTTACGTTATATGGTATAAATGAGACGATAACAGGGATTATTCTCGGATATATAACTAATCTATGTTTTTATAGTATCAGAATGGCAGGTTCTATGATGGACCAACAGATGGGATTATCAATGATTAATATGTTTGACCCAAACTCAATGGCTCAAACAACTTTAATTGATAATCTTATGAACTGGACAGCAATAATGATATTTTTTAGCATGGATGGGCATCATGTTTTAATTCGAGGTATAAGGTATAGTTTTGAGTTAATTCCAATAGGAAAATCATTTGTAGATAATAATATAGATTATATAATAAACATATTTGTGCAGTGCTTTATAACTGGATTCAAAATAGCAATACCTATTGTACTTTGTCTGCTTATGGCAGATTTTATATTAGGTCTTATATCAAGAAGTGTACCTCAACTAAACGTAATGATAGTTGGTATGCCATTAAAAATATTGGTTGGTATAGCACTATTTATCATATCAATACCTTTAATTGTCAACCAAATAAGTCATTTATTGAGTCAGATACCAAAGATGTATGAGGGAACTTTTGCACTAGCCCCCATGTTTTTTATGGGTTCAGCAGATAAAACAGAAGAAGCCACTCCAAAGAAAAAGGGAGAACAAAGAAAAAAAGGTAATATAGCAAAAAGTAGAGAATTACCCGTTGCAATGACTCTATTTGCATTCACTTTATTAGTCCCTACATTATTTTCATACGTAGTAGATACACTTAAATCTTCACTTAATCATTTTTTAAGTGTGAATTTTTATATGGATATAAATTATTCAAATCTAGAAAAATTAGTTATAGTGGGATTAATGGATTTTTTCAAGATATTTTTGCCAATAGCTATTCCATTCTTGGTTTTAGGTATAGCAGCTAACCTGTTTCAAGTGGGAATATTGTTTACTGGGGAAACTTTGAAGCCAAATCTATCAAAATTAAATCCAGTTAGTGGATTCAAAAATATGTTTTCTATGAAAAGTTTATCAACTTTAATAAAGGATGTAGCGATTATATCTGTCTTAGCATACATAGGATATAAATTCTTTCAAGATAATTATTTAGATATCTTAAAGCTAGGTAATATATATCTTCCAACTTTAATGTATACAATTAAAGACTTAGTATATTCTATATTAAGTAAAATTTGCATAGCTATGATAGTTATAGCAGCTACAGACTATTTTTATCAAAGATATAGTCATAAAAAGCAACTTAGAATGACAAAACAAGAAGTAAAAGATGAATATAAAAACTCAGAAGGGGACCCAGAAATAAAAGCTAAAATAAAACAAAAACAAAGACAAATCTCATCTCAAAGGACTATGCAAGCAGTACCAAGCGCTACTGTAATAGTAACCAATCCAACTCACTTATCTATAGCAGTGAGATATGAAAAAGGAAAGGACCAAGCTCCAGTAGTAGTGGCAAAAGGTGCAGACTATTTAGCTTTTAAAATAAGGGAAATCGCAAAGGGAAATGATATCCCAATAATAGAAAATAAACCTATCGCTAGGTTGTTATATAAGCAAGTAGAAATAGACCAAGAAATTCCAGAGGACATGTATCAAGCTTTTGCAGAGATATTAGTAGCAGTATATAAAATCAAAAATAGATACAAAGTCCCAAAAAGGTAGGATAAGTAATGAATAAGTTTAATCTAAAGGAACATATGGACGTAATAGTGGCTTTTGGTGTCGTAGGAATTGTTCTTATGATGATAGTGCCATTACCTACATTTATATTAGATATTTTACTGGCAATTAACATAAGTTTATCTGTGCTAATTTTATTAATGACATTATTTACAACAAATGTACTTGATTTATCTATATTTCCAACAGTGTTACTTGTTACAACACTATTTAGATTGGGATTAAATCTTTCATCAACTAGATTGATTTTAACTCAAGGATATGCAGGTGAAGTTATAGAGGCATTTGGAAGTTTTGTTGTAGGTGGAAATTACGTAGTAGGTATAATTATATTCCTAATTATATTAATTGTTCAATTTGTCGTTATAACTAATGGTTCTGGAAGAGTATCTGAAGTAACAGCTAGATTTACGTTAGATGCCATGCCAGGGAAGCAGATGAGTATAGATGCAGATTTAAATGCAGGAGTTATAGATGACAAAACCGCTAGAAAAAGAAGAAAAGAACTCCAACAAGAAGCTGATTTTTATGGATCTATGGATGGCGCAAATAAGTTTGTAAAAGGAGATGCTATAGCAGGTCTTATAGTAACAGCAATAAACATAATAGGAGGAATTGTAATAGGAGCTGTAATGCTAAACATGACTCTTATGGGTGCAGCTCAGACTTATGTAAGACTTACTATAGGTGATGGACTTGTAAGCCAGATACCAGCTCTACTAATATCTACATCAGCTGGTATAATCGTAACAAGAGCTTCGACTGATGAAAACTTTGGTGACTTAGTAGGTAAGCAATTAACAGCAATACCAAAAGCAATAATGATGACTGGATGTGTTTTAATTGTACTTGGTATGATGCCTGGATTACCTAAACCAGCGTTTTTTTCACTGGGAATAGGTGCAATAGCAGCAGGTTACTTCTTAGGAAGAGAAAAGAAGGATACCTTAGAAGATTTAGATTTTGAAAAACCTGATATGGTAAATCCAGACAAAAACGAAGTAGAAGATGTAACAAACTTAATAAATGTAGAAGCTATAGAAGTAGAAATTGGATATGGATTAATATCTCTAGCTGATGAATCAGCAGGAGGAGATTTACTTCAGAGAATAGCATCAATAAGAAGACAATGTGCCATAGACATGGGGATCGTTGTACAACCTATAAGAATAAGAGATAATTTACAATTAAATCCGAACCAATACAATATAAAGATAAAAGGTAATGTAGTTGGTGGATATGAGATAATGCCTAATATGGTTTTATGTATGGACCCTATGAATCAAGGTTTTAATATATTTGGAATAAAGACAATTGAGCCTACTTTTGGAATAGAGGCACTTTGGATAGAAAGTGATAAGGTAGAAGATGCAGAGTTAAAAGGTTATACAGTTGTAGATTCATCCACAATACTTATAACCCATTTACTAGATATAATAAAATCCAATGCACATGAATTGCTGGGAAGACAAGAAGTTAAGACTATTATAGATGCAGCAAGAGAAAATTATAGTGCTGTAGTTGATGAATTGATACCAGATTTAATGACACTTGGTGAGGTTCAAAAAGTACTTAAAAATCTGTTGAGAGAAAAAGTAAATATAAAGGATAGGGTTACAATACTTGAAACACTTGCAGACCAGTCTCGAAATACAAAAGACATAGAGCTTCTTACTGAATATGTGAGAATAGCTTTAGCTAGAAGTATTTGTACGAATTTGGTGGATGAAGATAAGTCAATTGTAGTGGCTACATTATCTCCAGAAACTGAGGAATTAGTATCCAATAATTTACAAAGGTCTGTAAATGGAACTTATCCAGCCGTTGACCCAGAAAATACAAACAAAATATTTGAAAGTATACAAGATGTAATAGGTAATGTATATTTCAATCATAATATACCAGTAATAGTAGTATCACCAAAGATAAGAGCACCATTTAGAAAACTAGTTGAGATTGTATATCCTAATTTGACGGTACTATCATTAAATGAAATACCTAATGATGTTAAAATCAAAGCAGAAGGTGTGGTGAGCATATATGATGACGAAAAAGTATACAGCTGATACAATTCAGGATGCTATGAATCTAGCCAAAATGGAATTGGGTGACAATATTACATTAATAGATAAAAAAGAGGTAAGAAAATCTGGAATACGAGGTATTTTTTCTAAGAGAGATATCGAATTAACTGTTGGATGGGAAAAGATAGATAAAGTAGAACAAAATGACTTGAAACGAGAGGTAGAACAATTAAAGTCAATTATAAGTAATATGGGGTTTGATAATAAGAATGACAATGATATAGATAAAATATGTAAGAATCTACTAAATCTAGAGTTAAATGAAGAAATTGTAGAGTCCATAAGAACTGACTTACAAGAAATGAAGTTCAATGGAATTGATACAAGTAAAAATTTAGTGGAAAGTCTAAAGAAAAAGATTAAAATAGAAAATCCAACGATAAATGGGAAAATCGCTCTAGTTGGACCACCAGGAGTAGGTAAGACAACTACAATAGCAAAGTTAGCTGCAAAATTAGTATTTGAGGAAAATAAAAAAGTAGGTGTAATAACTATAGATACCTATAGAATTGGTGCTGTAGAGCAGTTAAAGATATATACTGACATAATGAATATTCCTTTTAAAGGAGTAATAAGCCCTGATGAGATGGAGTTGGCACTTGATGAGATGAAAGATTGTGATGTTGTATTAATAGATACCACAGGTAGAGGATATAAAAATTCTATGCAAATACTAGAAATCAAAAATCTCATAGATAAAGCTGAAACTGATAATATACACTTAGTTTTGAATTGCACAACAAGAGAAAATGATACAAAAGCAATTATAGATTCATATAGAAATGTTAACTTTAAAAGCTTAATAATTACAAAGCTAGATGAAACAATCACATATGGTTCCATCTTTAACATAGTGAATTATGCACAAAAACCAATATCATATATTACAATAGGGCAAAATGTTCCTGATGATATTATAAAACCTAATGAAGATAAGATTATAAGATTACTATTAGGAGTTGAAAGTATATGATTGACCAAGCTCAAATCTTGAGAAAAATGGCAATAGAAAAAAAAGGACTTGATGAATTTATAGTAGATAATGGGAATGCACCTAAGATAATTACAATAGCTTCTGGGAAAGGTGGTGTTGGAAAGAGTAATCTTGCTACAAATTTGTCTATCTGCTTGACTAGGCTTAATAAAAAAGTTCTTATATTAGATGCAGATATAGGAATGTCAAATATAGATATAATAATGGGTGTAAATGTAAAAGGTACGATAATTGATGTAATTAATGGAGAAAAAAATATAGAAGATATAATTTCACAAACTAAATATGGTGTGAATATAATTTCTGGAGGTTCTGCACTTAATCATATAGAAGATTTTACAGAAGCTCAAAGAAATAAGTTTATACATAGCATAGAACAGATTCATGATGTCGATTTTATAATAATTGATACAGGAGCTGGTATGAGTAAAAGTCTATTGTCATTTATATATTGTAGTACTGAATTTTTCTTAATAACAACTCCAGAGCCAACATCATTGACTGATGCATATAGCTTACTAAAGGCTATAAGTAATTTCGGTATAAAGAGAAGTGCAAACATAATAATCAACAGGGTAATAAATTTAGAAGAGGCAAAATCTACATACAACAGAATAAAGATGGTTGTAGACAAATTTTTAAATCTTAATTTAGAGCTATATGGATATATAATAGATGATAAAAAAGTAGGAATATCTGTAAAAAAGCAGATACCATTTATTCTGGAATATCCTACAAGTAGCGCTTCAAAGTGTATTATATCTATAGCAAAGAGAATGGTAAGTCAGTCAAGAGAAGATATTGATGAGAGTAAGGGTCTACTAAGAAAAATGTTTAGTATATTTAAAAGCTAAGGAGGCGTAGTTAATGAATAGAGAAGAATTAATAAAAGAGAATATGCCTCTTGTAAAGAGTATAGCAAGAAAATTTTTTATACCTGGGAAAGGCTTTGAATATCAAGATTTAGTAAATAGTGGAGTTATTGGATTGATTGATGCAATAAATAAATTTGATGTTGAAAAAGGAGCAAAATTTTCTAGTTACTCTTATATAAAAATAAAATCAGCTATATTAGATGAAATTAGAAATCAAAGTCCAATCTCTAAGCACAATTTAACTAAAGTAAATAAATATAATAGAGTAGTAGAAAAATTACAGGCTGAGTTATTAAGAGAGCCAACTTCATATGAAATTGCAAATGAATTAAATATTTCAGAAAAGGAACTTTATGATATTGAAAATAATATAGATATGCTAAATATTGTGTCATTAAACCATGTAATCTTTGAAGATACAAATGAAACTGTACAAGATACAATAAGTGACAGAGAGGAAGATATTCCAGCAAATGTAATAGAGGAAGAAGAAAAACTAGAAATTTTATCTCAAGCAATTTGTAATTTAAGGGAAAAGGAAAAATTGATACTTTCACTGTACTATTATGAAGATTTAAATCTAAAGGAAATAGGGAAAGTGCTGGGTGTTTCAGAATCAAGAGTTTCACAACTCCACAGAAAATCAATAAGAAACCTAAGAAACAAAATAAAAGAACTTAAATATTCTATATAGATGGTGATTGATGTGAGGATACAAATTATATTAATAGTAGTGTCTATTTTGATAATAGTAACTATAATTGCAAATTTACATAAGGAATCAAAAAATAAAGATAACAGATATTTTGACAAAATATTTGAACAGGAATATGAGGCAAATGATAGATTGATAGTTGCAGAAAAAAGAAGATTCTTTTTAGATAAAGTACTTGCTGAAATAAGAAGTAATAATCATATAAAAATTTATGAAAATTATAGCTTAATGAAAACCAATGAAGAAAAAAAAGAAGATATATTTATAGAATCAAAACAGGAAATAAAACAAGAAAATGAGCTATCTCTTAAAGTGAAACATCTTATAAATTCTGGTTATGATGATGTGGAAATATGCAAGATGCTAGATATTGGAAAGGGTGAACTGTCATTAATAAGGAGTTGTTACAAAATATAAGAATGTTATTATTTGATAAAAAAGTACTTTTAGGAATAGGGATTGGTATATTAATATCAACTTTATGTATAATGCTTTTTAGTAATAATGATATGAGTAAAGCAGAGATAGAAAAAAAGGCCAGAACACTAGGTATGAAATATGCAAGTGAGATGAAAGTTTTAGAATAAATAGTCTTGTTGAACAATTTACAAAAAAGGAGGTCATAATGTGATAAGAGGATTATATACAGCAGTTTCTGCTATGATAACAAATCAACAAAAGCAAAATGTTGTTGTCAATAACCTAGCCAACATGGATACTAATGGATATAAAAGTAAACAGCTTTTAACCAAAAGTTTTGATGAATTGAAATTAGAAGGTTACAATAACTATGCAAATGGAACTAAACAAAAGCAAGAGATAGGAAAAATAAGTCCAGGTGTTTCTATGGATGAAACTATTACAGATTTTAACCAAGGTCCTATAAAACAGACTGATAATAAAATGGATGTAGCTATTCAAGGTAAGGGGTTCTTTTTGGTTAGTGATGCAGCTGGGAATCAGTTTTATACTAGAAATGGGAATTTTAGGACAGATAATCAAGGAGACCTTATAACTAGTGAAGGATACTATGTTCTTGGAACAAATACTGTTACTGGTGCTGTGGGTCATATAAATGTAGGAAATAAAAAATTTGAAGTAGCAAAGGATAATACAATATCACTGGACGGAAATGCTATGTACAAATTTAATATGGTAGATTTTAATGACTATAATAAGCTAAAAAAAGAAGGCGATAACCTATATTCTGGAGAAGGAGCTATAAAAGCAAATAATGCATATACAATACAAAATGCTATAGAGTCATCTAATGTGGATATGGTATCTGAAATCAACAATATGATGACAATTTCAAGAGAATATGAAGCAAATCAAAAGATAATTCAAGCTATGGATTCTAAATTAGCAAAAATAGCAAGCGAGATTGGTTCAGTAAGATAAATAATAGGAGGTGAATTTTTATGTACACAATGTTTTATACTAGTAAAACAGCTTTATCAGCAAATCAAAGTAAACTAGATATAATATCTAATAACATAGCAAATAATGATTCCACAGGATATAAAAAGCTAAATATAGAATATTCTGATTTAGTAGATGAAGTATTAAATAGACCATCATATCCCACAAATGGTAAAGATATATCAACTGGAACTGGTTCTAAAGTCTCAGCTCCTATGAGAAATTATGAACAAGGAGCATTAGCTCCAACAAATAGTAAAAGCGACTTGGCAATAGATGGAGAAGGGTTTTTTAGAGTAATAAGAAATGATGGTACATATGCATATACAAGAAATGGTGGATTTAATGTAGATGCTTTAGGTAAGATTGTAGATGATAATGGAAATATATTAGACGTTCAATTTGATGCAGGTTATAACTACAATAATACAAATATAAATAATACAAACTTAACAGTTTCAAGAAATGGAGATTTATCTGTAGATAATAAGAAAATAGGAAAGATAAACTTATATGAACCTATAGGAACTCAAAATTTTATATCTGAAGGAGATAGCCTATTTGTTGCAACTGATGCAGGACAAGTCAAACAAGTTGGAAAAGTGGATATAGTTCAGGGCTACAGAGAAAGGTCAAATGTTTCTTTACAAGACGAATTTGTTGACTTGATAGCTACTCAAAGGGCATTTCAAATGAATTCAAAAGGCATAAAGACAGCAGATGAAATGTGGCAAATAGCTAATAATTTAAGAGCTAAATAATTATGTAAGGTGAGGAATATTCATGTATGATATGAAAGATTATGATTTCGGCAAACCTCAGAGTTATTCAAGAGAAAATTTAACTTGTTTAAATTTTTTATTAGCTGAATTCTGTAAAAAATATAAAAACTATATAGTTTATGAACTTAAGTGTAATTCTAGTATGGTGGTTGAGAATATAGACCAAGTAAATTATCAAACCTTTTTAGATAGGGTAACATCTTCATGTTTAGTAGTACAAAATTCGATGGAACCTATTATGAAAAACTTTTCTTTTAGAATAGATAGAAGTGTAGCTGATATGTGGATTGATATAACATCTGGAGGAAATGGAGTTATAATAGATACTAAAAGAGAACTTACAGAACTTGATAAGAAATTACTTTTACATCTTATGGAGGATTTAGTAAGAAATATGCATTTATTTGAAGGCTTTGAAAACATACAAGTATTAGATACACACACACATATTAATTTACCACAATTGTGTTCACCAACTGCACCTGTATGTGTTGTAGATTTAAAAGTGCTAAATGATAATGAGTATATTGGTACGGTTTCACTTTGTTTCCCATACAATGGTTTAGAGGCCATGTTGGAAAATATTTCTGTAGTAGAATTTTTAGATATGGATGCAGGAGATAATTCAGAAGAATTCACTAAGAAAATCTATGATAGTGTATCTAATATAGAATTATCAGTTATTGCAGAGATAGGTAAAGTATCAATTAATGTTGAGGATTTACTTAAACTAGAAGTTGGAGATGTAATAGTAACAAATAAAAAGATAAATGATTATATAGATGTATATGTAGAAAATTCAAAATCATACACAGCAACACCAGGATTTATATCAAGTAAAAAGGGTGTGAAAATAAATGATGCTGTCAAAAAAGAGGTGTAATTATGGATAATAGCAATCTTATTTCAGATGAAGAAGCAAAAATGTTATTGAATGATAAAAGTGAAAAAGAAATTGGTGGAGATGATGAATTAGCTTTAGAAATTTCTGAAACTAATAGAAATAATATAGAGAGAATACTTGACCTTAAGTTAGAGTTATCTGTAGTTATAGGAAGAACTAAGATGAGTTTGAGAGATATTTTAAATTTAAATAAAGGTTCTCTTATTGAACTTGATACTTTAGCAGACCAAGATGTAGAAATACTAATAGACAATAAAGTACTGGCTTATGGAAAAGTGGTAGTGGTAGACTTAAACTTTGGTGTAAAAGTAACAAGTATAGTAAGTGAAGAGGACATGGTAAAATCTCTTGTTTAGAAACAAAATCAATTAATACTTATGGCATGAGGTGGTATTTATTTTAAACTTAAATGATGTAAAGAAAGATATATTAAAACTCAATAAAAAAGACTCATGTGCTCTATATAATGAATCTATTGATAATATAAATAATAATTGTATATCAAGTGGATTAAAATTTTTAAAAGAAGCAAGAGATTTAAGCCCAAATGATGTAGATATTTTAAATCTTATAGGTCTTATAAACCTACTAAAATGTAATTTTGATGAGGCTGTAGAAAGTTTCTATAAGAGTTCCATTTGTGAAAAAACTGCTCTGTGTGAAAAGTATATAAATATGCTTACATCTGAGGAGTTTTTAATTTTCTTTGAAAAATATAATCAGCTTATAAGATTCATAAACAAAGGAATGTACAAAGAAGCTATACAAGGTTTTAAATTTATAACTGAACAATACAGCGATTTAATAGAGCCTTATGAGTTGCTTGCTTTGATTTATGATAAAGAAGAAGAGTACATAAAATTTGATGAATGTTTAGAAGTGTTAAAAAGGATTGATAAAGAAAATCATTTATTAAACCAAGAGAATAATATATTAGATACATATAATAAACAAATCAAAAGTAATGCAGATGTAGATATTGATGAGAGTGAATTTTTACATAGAAATATTAAACACTCTAAATTTGATGAAACTAAAGATGTAGTTAAGAAAGATAATAGAACTGAAAAACAGAAAAATTTAACTTCTAATAAGAAAAAAAGTATTAAAAAAAATAAATATCTACATTTAGCAATAATATTAGGTATATTATTAATAGGACAAAATATATATAGTTCTTATAAGATGAATAATTTAAAAAAGCAGATGTCTGAAAATACTAGTGTTAAAAATGAAGAAAAACTAAATTCTAGCTTAAATGATAAAGAAAATAAGGATAACACTTCTAATTCAAATAATAATGATAGAAGTGATGATAAAGAAGATGTAAACTCTGAAAAAAGTACTGTAGATAATGAAAATGATAAAAATACTGATTTATTTACAGAAGATGAATTGATGTCTAAAGCGAATAATTTAAAGAAGGAAAAGAAAACAAAGTCTTCTATACAGTTATATAAAAAGGTAGTAGATACTGGTGGAAATAAAGGGAACACATCAGAAGCAACTTATCAAGTAGCTACTCTTAGTGAAAAATTAAAAGACTATAATACTGCTGAAGAATATTATAAAATGTATGTAGAAAATTACTCAGAAGAAGATGCCTATTTTGATGAATCATATTATAATTTAGGTATGATGTATTATAATAAAGGTGATTTAAAAAATTCTAAATTGACATTAAAAAAACTAGTTAATAAGGTTCCTAATAGTATGTATAATAACTCAAAGGTAAAGGAAATTTTAAAAGAAGAATAAAAAATAAATAAGAAAAATAAACTATTTCATTTTAAAATAATTTATTTATAATATATTGACATACTATTTTAAAAAATTTAAAATAATAATTATAAAATGAGGAGGGATAAAAATGGAGTTTGAAAAAGGAAGTATTTCAATTCATACAGAAAATATTTTTCCTATAATTAAAAAATGGTTATATTCTGATAAGGACATATTTATAAGAGAGCTTATCAGTAATGCATGTGATGCAGTAAGTAAATACAAAAGACTTGTATCATTAGGAGAAATATCAGAAAATAATCCATCAGAGTATAAAATTACTGTATCTGTAAACAAGGGTGAGGGTACACTTAAATTTATTGATAATGGAATAGGTATGACTGAGGAAGAAATAAAAAAATACATAAACCAAGTTGCCTTTTCAGGTGCAGAAGATTTCTTTAATAAATATAAGGATAAAATGGAAGAGTCAAATGACATAATAGGTCATTTTGGGTTAGGGTTTTATTCTGCATTTATGGTGTCTAAAAAAGTACAAATAGATACACTTTCATATGTGGAAGGAGCAACTCCTGTAAGATGGATATCTGAAGGTGGTACAGAATATGAAATATCTGAATCAGATAGTAGACATGACAGAGGAACTACTATAACACTATTTATTGATGATGATAGTAAGGAATTTTTAGATGAATTTACTGTAAGAGGAGTAATAAACAAATACTGTTCTTTCCTACCAGTAGAGATATATTTAGAAGATGTTGAAAGATTAGAAAGAGAAGCTAAGGAAGCTGAAGAAAAAGCTAAAAAGCAAAAAGAAGATGGAAAAGAAGAAGAAGTTATAGATTCAAAGGTAATTGAACCCTTGAATGATACTAATCCTTTATGGCTTAAATCTCCAAAGGATTGTACTGATGATGAGTATAAAGAGTTTTATAGAAAAGTATTCAATGTATTTGATGAACCTTTATTTTGGATACATCTAAATGTTGATTATCCTTTCAATTTAAAGGGTATACTTTATTTCCCTAAATTAAAAAATGAATTTGAATTGACAGAAGGAAAAGTAAAATTATATAACAATCAGGTCTTTGTAGCTGACAACATAAAAGAAGTTATACCAGAGTTTTTACTTTTATTAAAAGGTGTAATAGACTGCCCAGATTTACCACTAAATGTATCAAGAAGCTTTTTACAAAATGATAGAGATGTAAGTAAAATTTCTAAACATATAATTAAAAAAGTAGCAGATAAGTTAAAATCTCTTTGTAAAAATCAAAGGGAAGAATATAACAAGTTCTGGGATGATATACAAATATTTATTAAATATGGTTGTTTAAAAGATGAGAGCTTCTATGAAAAGGTGAAAGAATGTATATTATTTAAAACTATTGATGACGAGTATATAACACTTCAAGATTACTTAGAAAAATGTAAAGAAAAACATGAAAATAAAGTATTCTATGTAAGTGATAAAGAGCAACAATCACAATATATTAAACTATTTAAGGAATATGACCTAAATGCTGTGGTATTAAATTCATCAATAGACACTCATTTTATTTCATTTATGGAATACAAAGAAAATGGTGTTAAATTTAACAGGATAGATGCAGACCTTTCTGATGTATTAAAAGACAAAAATGAAAATAAAGATAGTGAAGAAAATAAAGAAGAGATAGCCAAGATAGAAGGATTATTTAAAGAAGCTGTTGGAGAAAGAGTAAAAAATTATTCTGTAGAAGGATTAAAAAACGAAGAAACTCCAGCTATGATTTTAGTATCTGAACAATCTATTAGAATGGCAGAAATACAGTCAAGATTTGCTGGAATGGATTTAGGAATGAGTTTTGAGGAAGAAAAGACTCTTGTAATAAATGAAAACAGCCCGATTATCAAAAAATTAGTTTCTCTTAAAGATGATGAAGAAAAGAAAGATAAAGTAGCACTTATATGTAATCAAATAGCTGATTTAGCTTTACTTTCTAATAAAGAATTAAAGCCAGGAGAATTAGATTCATTTGTACAAAGAAGTAATAAACTTATGAATATGTTAATAGAACTATAGACTTAAAATATAGAAAAATAAAGTTTTAAAAATTTGTAAAATAGAACAATGAGAAGAGTTATCTTAAGATGATTGAAATTATCTTTAGGTAACTCTTTTTTGTTTTTATAATTTTTAGTTAAGTTTTAAACAGTTAACTGTACTTTAACAAGAAATATATTTGATTAAATAGAGTTAACTTGATATGAAAGAAGATAATACATATAATTAAGTAAAAGATTATTTTATAAATTATGTTTCAATACATAATTACACTTTTATTAAAAAATAAAGTTATTACTAAAGTAGAAAAATAGGAGGTTTTAGCATGAATTTTAATTATAATTTGCCAGTAAATATTTTATTTGGAAGAGGGAGAATTAATGATGTAGGTATAGAAGTATCCAAATATGGTAAAAAAGTATTAATTGTAACTGGGAAAAACAGTACAAAAAAAACAGGGTTACTTGATAAGACAATAGATTTGCTAAAAGGTGCTAAAGTAGAATATGAAGTTTTTGATAGAGTAGAGCAAAATCCTCTTATAACTACTATATATGCAGGAGTAGAAGCTATAAAAGAAACTGGTTGTGATTGTGTTTTAGGCCTTGGTGGTGGAAGTATAATGGATGCAGCTAAAAGTATAGCTTTTTCTTATAAAAATCCAGGAGATTTGAATGATTACATATTTGGAATTAAACAAGGTGAAGAAGCCCTACCTATAGTTTTAGTCCCAACAACATCAGGCACAGGTAGTGAAGGGAATTGTTTTGCAGTGCTTACAAATTCAGATACTAAAGATAAAAAATCTATAAAAAAGAATAGCATGTATGCAAAAGCCTCAATAATTGACCCAGAGCTTATGGTAACAATGCCAAAACATATAATTGCATCAGTTGGATTTGATGCACTTGCTCACAACATAGAAGCATATCTTTCTAATGGAAGAAACCCTCTTGCAGATGTACAAGCTATCTATGGGATTGAACTTATATCAGAAAGCTTAGTAAATGTATACAATAATTCTGATGATTTAGAAGCTTGGGAGAGAATAACACTTGCAAGTACTATTGGTGGGATGACAATTGGTACAGCTGGAACAACTCTTCAACATGGCATGGAGCACCCTGTAAGTGGTCTTAGAGATGTAATGCATGGAAAAGGACTTGCAGCTTTAACTCCAACTATTATAGAAAGTTCATGGGATAGTGATATTGAAAGGTTTGAAAATATATCAAAAATATTGGGCGGAACTTGTGCAGAAGACTGTTCAGATGCAATCAAAAATTTCCTTAAAAAGATAGATTTAGATATAAAACTAAGTGACCTAGGTATTGTAAAATCAGATATTGATTGGTTAACTGATAATTGTATGAAAATATCTGCTGCAAATATTAAGAGACATCCAAAGACTTTTAATAAGGAACAAATAAGAGAAATATACTATAAATCTTTATAGATTAAATTTTAGATAAAAATTGGTTGTGTTGGTTGTTATAAGTAAATAAACTTATAATTAGTTAATGCAAAAAAATAAATTTATCTCAAATGTTTATTTTACTTTCTGATAAATAAAGGAACTTAAAAAAGGGAAGATTAACTAAGTAATATTTTATAAAAATCTTCATTTTAAAAACTTTAAGTAGAGGTGAAATAAATGTTTAATCCTAAAAGAATAATATTTGAAAAAGGCACCCTAGATACAAATATTGGGAAAAACATATATGATAAATTTAAGGATAAAAAAGATGTAGAAATAATTAATATATCATCAAATAGGATTAAGGAACATATTCCAGGTGAAAATCTATATGAACAATATAGGAGTGGAAAACAAACTATGGTAGTTGGGATTAGAAAAAGTCTAAAGTTTCAAACATGTAAACCTTCTGCTAACTATCAATTGCCACTTGTCAGTGGATGTATGGGAAGATGTGAATATTGTTATCTAAATACACAGTTAGGTGATAAGCCATTTATAAGAGTGTTTGTAAATTTAGATGAAATACTTGAACAAACAAAGAAATATATTGAAGATAGAAAACCACAGGTAACTATATTTGAAGGAGCAGCTACATCAGACCCTGTTCCAGTAGAACCATATACTAATTCACTGAAAAAGACAATAGAGTTTTTTGGAAAAGAAGAAAAGGGAAGATTTAGATTTGTTACTAAATACAGTGATATAGATAGCTTGTTGGATGCTGAGCATAATAATCATACAGAGATAAGATTTAGTATAAATACACCTAGAATTATAGATGGGCATGAACATTATACGGCTTCTGCAAATAAAAGAATAGAATCAGCCATAAAACTTGCAAAAGCTGGATATCAGATTGGATTTATAATAGCTCCTGTGTTTTTATATGAAGGTTGGAAAGAGGAATATAGAAGTCTGATTAGAAGCATAAAAGAAGCTCTTCCAAAAGATTTTGATAGAAAAATTATATTTGAAGTTATATCACATAGATATACAACTAAAGCAAAGAATAGAATATTAGAAATTTATCCAGACACATTATTGCCAATGGAAAATGATAATAGAAAGTTTAAATATGGTCAATTTGGATATGGAAAATATGTATATACTAAAGAGCAATTAGATGATATGAAAGAGTTCTTTCATAAGGAAATCAATGAAGTATTTAAAAATAGCTTAATAAAATATATAATATAGCAAATCTTATCTAAAGATTTGCTATATTTTATTTTTATATATTCTATGTTTATAATAAAGTGATAGGATTTAGTACTGTCATATGAGAAAATAAAAAAGGCACTGTCTATCAAGACTATTTTTTTAAGTTTTGATAATATAAAAATATAGGATTAATAAAAATATCAGGAGGAGTTATGATATGCATGCATGGGAATCTATTCAAATTACATTAGATTTAATAGAAGCAAACTTATCAGAAGAAATATCAATCAATGAATTAGCAAATAAAGCAAATTTATCACCATTTTACTATCAAAGACTATTTAAAAGATTAGTAAATAAGACTGTAATGGAGTATATAAAACTTCGTCGTCTTGCAAAAGCTTCTGAATACTTAGCAGAACATAAGAATCGTATACTTGATGTAGCTTTAAATTTTGGATTTGATAGCCATGAAACATTTACACGTTCCTTTAAAAAAGCATATGGATTAACTCCAGAAAAATATAGAGAAAATCCAGTAAAACTCAATCAATTTGTTAAGCCAGAGTTAATTTTAAATTATGTCATGGTGGATGAAGGTGTACCATTGATTACAGATGGTATAGTAATTGAAGTAAATCGTAAAAAATTAAGTAAACCAAGAACTTTTGTTGGTCTTGAAGGAGAAATACCTATTTGCCAACTAATGGGTGGCGAAACAACAGGTATTGCAATAGCAAAGGAATTATGGATGAAATTTGGTAGCCAAAAACATAATATACCAAATCAAATTCCAGGTGGAAATGATTTTGGTGCTCTTTATATGGGTAATGCAAAAGAAGGAAATTGTATTTATATGGCAGGAGTAGAGGTAGAGCCAGGTACATCAGTAGAAGGATATAGTTCTTTTGAGTTACCTGCTAGAGAGTATTTAGTATGTGGGTTTGAAGCAGAAAATTTTGATGAGTTAGTTGACTCAGCTGTTTTTAAAGCTGACAAGTTTATGGAGAGATGGATGAAGAAACATAATCTAACAACAACTGATTTTGCAATTGAAATGTATTATCCATCTACATCTGAAGTAGCATATCTGGAACATTGGATTGTTCCAGTTCCTATTAAATAGGGGAAAGGGTGGTAAATATGGATTGGCAAGATACATTTTTCCAAGATAATAAACCAACACTTGAACAAATTAAAGAATTTATTAATAGCCCATTATGGGACAAGTTAAATAGTGTATTAAGTTCAACATATAATGTGGAACCAAAACTTGAGTATAGTAAATGTTCAATGCAAAGAGGTTGGAATGTAAAATACAAAAAAAGAGGAAAGTCATTATGTACTTTATATCCTCAAGAAGGTTCTTTCAAAGCTTTAGTCATTGTAAATGAAAGTAATAGAGTAGAAGTTGACTTATTTATTAATACTTGTTGTGATTATATAAAACAATTGTACAATGAGATAAAATTTTTTAATGGAAGTAAGTGGTTAATGATTCAAATAGATAGTATGTCGACATTAAATGACACACTTGAGCTTATTAAATTTAGAGTTTAATATATAAAACAGGGTGACTTATATACTCATCCTGTTTTTATATATTAACTTTTAATAGCTTGTATGAATTTGAGAAGCTTTTGTATTTCAATTTTTAATGATATTATATAACTTATGTTTATCAATTATTATTGAAATTGATTTGAGATAGAGTTTAAATATATACTTTTTCCTTTATCAGTAAGAAACATAAAAATAATGCTCCATAAACAGTTTAGAGTGTTTTTTATACTATCATGTTCATCAAGTTCTTTAGTGCCAACTGGTTTATATATAAGTATTGTTAAAATACATTCAATAATATTTTCTATCTGATTAGGAATTGTACATTCTTGAATTAAATTAGAATTTTGTAAATTAAGAAAACTTTCTTTCAAGAATTCTTTAAGTTCTTTTATGAAGTCAAGTTGAAATTTATATATTTTAGGGCTTATTTGAGATAGTTGGTCATAGTGCTTAAAATAATATGCATTTTCATTTTGAATACTCAATGAATTTAAAAATAGCTCATTTAAATCCTGTAATGACTCAGGGATATCTATTTTATTATAATTTTTATGTTTGTATGCAACTACTTCCTCAATTAAATCTTCCTTTTTTTTAAAATAATATGTTAAGTTCCCAACACTCATTCCTAAAGCATCAGCAACATTTCTCATAGATACATTATTATAGCCATATTCATTAAATAAATCACGAGCTTTAATTAAAATATCCACTTTTGTTTGTTTTGCCATATTGAATCCTCCAATAAAAATTTATAATAACTTTTATTTGACATTTTAGTACATTAGTACTACAATGTCAAATATAGTACAAATGTACTAAAAAATATTTAAGTCATTCTGGGATAGATAAATTAAAGATTTTGGTTTTATATTATAAATCTAAAATCTATAAAGACTAAGATATTATTTACATAAAAGTTGATGAAGAGGAAAAGTATTTTATATTATCCTATGTTTTGATTAATCTTGTATTACTTTAAAAGTACATTAAATTTAATATTGGGAGGTTATAAAATGAAATATAAAAATAATAATTTGGAACTTTATAAACTTGGACTAGGTTGTGGAGGAATGATAAAGCTTGATAATAAATCTGAAAATATAGCTACAATTCATGAAGCTTTAGATAGTGGTATAAATATGTTAAATACAGCTGACTTTTATGGTGCAGGGCAAAGTGAAATGATAATAGGTGAAGCTCTTAAAGGCAGAAAAAGAGATGATGCTTTTGTATCTGTAAAAACTGGAGCTCTTGTTGCACCTAATGGTCAAATGTATGGTCTTGATGTTAATCCTTTTAACATAAAAAGTCATGTAGCTCAAACTCTTAAGAGATTAAATTTAGATTACATAGACCTTTATCAACCAGCTAGAATAGATTTAGCTATACCTGTAGAGGAAACTATTGGAGCTATTTCTGACCTAGTAAAAGAAGGGTATATAAAGTATATAGGTATCACTCAAGTTGATGCTGAAACTTTAAGAAGAGCTAATAAAGTTCATCCGATAAGCCTTATAGAAGCTGAATATTCTCTTTTCAATAGAGAAATAGAAAAAAATATATTACCAACTGCTAGAGAATTAGAGATAGGGGTTGTTGCTTTTGGTGCTCTTGCTCATGGACTTTTAAGTGGAGTTTGGTCAAAAGCTAATGGTCAAAGATATAACTCTATGATACCTTTGTTTTTTGATGAAAATATAGACAAAAACCTTGGACTCGTAGAAAATCTAAGAGAAATAGCAAATGAAAAAAAAGCTACTATTCCACAAATAGCTCTTGCATGGGTATTATCAAAAGGAGATGATATCATAACTTTAGTTGGGGCATCAAGAAGAGTGACGCTAAGGGATTCCTTAAAAGCCAAAAATATTAAACTAAGTGATGAAGATATTAGAAGAATAGAAAATGCTATAAATGAGAATGAAATTTTAGGTGCAAGTTTTCCTAACATGAAATTTAAGAATGGTAAAGTAGTTAAATAAGTTCTCATAAGCCACCCTTTAAAAGAGTGGCTTTTTACATTCCATTAAATAATCTAATAAACAAACTATAGTATAAGTTATTCAACAAATATCAATTTAAGTTATTTTTCTGCATTCCCTACAGTTAAGTCCACATGTGTTTTTTTCCTGCATATTGATAGCACCCCAATTAGCAAATTGTCGCAAAATAGGTACGATACTTTTACCCTTATCCGTTAATGTATATTCAACTTTTGGAGGAATTTCATTGTATTGTTTGCGATGAACAATACCATCAGACTCTAAATCTTTTAATGATTGAGCTAGCATAGTATTTGTAATTCCATCTAGTTTTCTTTTTATACTACTATACCTAATTGGATTATCAACTGCTAACATACATATAATAGGTAATTTCCATTTTCCACCAACAATATCTAATGCATAACGTATTGGACAAGTTAATTCTTCATCATTTTCAGTTATATTATTTTTATTATCTAAACTCATTTTAATTCACTCCTCAATTCCAATAGTATCTTTTTTATACTTTATCAGAAAAAACTGCATACTTGTTTTTTTCTTATTTTATATTAAAATTATATCAAAGGATAATCCTTAATACAACTATTTAAAAGGGGTGTAATAATTATGAAAGCATTAGATTTTTTAAACAAAGCAGGAGTTTATTATTTAGCAACAACTGATGAAAGTAATCAAGCACATGTACGTCCTCTTGGATTCGTTATGGAGTACGATGGAAAACTGACATTTTGTACATCTAACCAAAAAAATATGTTTAAGCAACTTATTTTTAATCCAAAGGTTGAAATTTGCTGTATCGACCAAAAATTTAATACCTTACGTATTTTAGGTGAAGCAGTATTTGTTACATCAAAAGAAACACAAGCTAAAGCACTTGAAATAATGCCAAGCCTAAGTAAAATGTACTCTGTAGGAGATGGCAAATTTGAAATGTTCTCTATTGATAATGCAAAAATTAGTTGCTGTTCAATGAGTGGTAAAAAAGTTGATATAGAACTTTAATTATAGCTGAATCAACATTTATGACGAAAGTTAAGAAAACGTTACTACTAAGATATTAGAAATTTAAACCTAAAGACAATAAAAAGATTTTTAAGCAGTAAATGTGTAAAAATTTTTAGTTATTAGATTTATATTCCAACAATTACATATTGTTTTGAATAATTTCATAACAAAAATAAGAATAATTAAAGTTTATTTTATGATGGAGTGTAATTCCTTTTAAAAATATTTTAACTGTAAATGATTGCAAGTAATTTTTATTTAATATGAAGAAAATATTATGATTATAAAAAATTACTACTTATTATTTATATATTTTTGTATATAAATAATAAGTAGCATGACTTTATAAATTAATAGTGATAGAATATAAATTAATAGATAAGATATAATTTTAAAAGGAGTGATATAAAGTGAGTAAATATAGTTCTTTGTGGGAATATGTTGAGAAAAATGGTACTTCACCATTTAAATTAACTTTTGAAGAAATAAAAAATATTGCTGGAATAGAGATAGATCATTCTTTTTTGAAATATAAAAAAGAATTAAATGAATATGGATATCAAGTTGGAAAAATTTCTTTAAAAGAGAAGACGGTTATTTTTAATAAAATTGATTAAGGTGTTAATAATTACATAGAATAAGATAGTTTGTATTGACTATCATATATAACTAAAAATAAAGTAAGTCTTATAATAAGACTTACTTTATTTTTAGTTGATGCTTTTTTAGTTTTATACCATAAGGTATAAAATTGTAACTATTAAAAAAGTTATAATTTCTATTACTATCGTTCTAAGTATGTTATATATTTCAATTTGGCTATTTATTTTGATTTTATATAATGCAAAAATCCTCTAAGGTTTTCACTTTTAACATTTAAATAATAAATATATAAACACTGGATGCAATATTAAGTGTAATTAAAGAATAGTTTGTTTTATTTATTGAAATCTTTTTATTTTAAGTTATATAAATAAAATATAGAGTTCTATACATTCTCTAATATTTTATGATTACATGAAGATTTACTCAAAGTAAAATAAATCTTCAAATTTTTTATCTAGAGCAATACATAAAATAAGTGCTAACTTTGCTGTTGGATTAAACTGACCTGTTTCTATTGAACTAATTGTATTTCTTGATACTCCAACCATTTCTGCCAGTTGGCTTTGGGATAATTTTTTCTCTGTTCTTGCTATTTTTAAGCGATTTTTTAATATCAATTCTTCATTCATATGCTTACCTCAATGATGATAAAATAAAATTAGTCAATGAGAAGATTGTCAGAATTAAGAAACCAAAAGCAAAAACTAAATTCTTTTTCTCATGTGTAAATTGGTATTTTGCTATATTTTCAGCAAATCCGAATGTCCAAAATAAAGCAGATACTGCATCACTTTTTTGTCCAATAAAGGCGTTAAATATTACAATAAAGCAGAATACACATATGAAAATTGAATATCCTACTTTTATACCCTTATTTTCAATATACTCTAATCCTTCATCTTTATTAGATTGACGACTTTTACTTAAAATTTCTTCTTTATTCATATAAGACACCTCCTATTTGTATGACAAGTTTACTTGGTATTTTCATTATATCATACCAAGTTTACTTGTCAATAGATTTGACAATAAAACTTGGCATAAATTCACCAGATTTATCTCTTTAAAATATATTTCAAACTCCGCTTTATAGAACAGCTGAGTTTAATACTTTATAATTGAAATACAATTATTTTTAACTTGAAAGGAGTTTAATATATGAATTTAGGAGACAAGATTATAAAACTAAGAAAGAAATATAATTATTATCAAGAATTGTTGGCTGAAAGACTAAATGTATCTAGGCAAACTATTAGTAAATGGGAATTAGGAGTATAACCTAGTTAAAGATAAAAAACAATGTATGCATACCTGCTTGCTAAACCAATAATGAAATTAAACAAACAAGTAGAAGAACTTTATAAGAAGTACATATGGTTAAGAAATCAATATGATGAATTTCAGTATGAGCACCAACAGCAAAGTAATGTACTTGAATCTAAATTTAAAAATGTAAGATTCTCTAAAAAACTATCAAAGAATATTAATTATGAATTGCGCATTCTAATGTATCAATAGTGAGGTAAAATAGTAGTGGGACTAATAAATTATGATTTAATCTTATCTAATGAAGATATTGAAATATCAGATAGAGATATGGAAAAAGTTATTAAACAAATGAGTATATGAAATATAATATTAATCTTTTATTTGAGGGAAATGAATCATTTGATGCTATAAAAGATAATCCAAGATTTAAAGAACTTATAAAGAGAATAAAAGAATTCAAATTAATTTAGAGTAAAGTCTATACAATAGATTTGTAATAGTAAATAATTACTTGTGATATAGATGAAGAATTTTAATTTACACTATAAACATTCACTTAAGGTACTATACTAAAACATTGATAATATAGTACCTTTTTTGTAAATACATAAAAAGTAGACAAATACGTAAATTATAGTCTATTTGTAGTTAATATGAGATTGGCATTTTCAATAGGATAATATTCCAAGGTATATTTTTCTTCAGCGGGGAAGTACCTATTTTTCTATTTACATTTTATATCTTCTAAATTACCTATATATCTATCATTTTCTTTATAATATTTTATCTCCATTTTTTATAGGAACTAAAATTTCATTTAGTAAATAATCATATCTCCATTGGATATTGTAATAACAATCCCACTCTTCTTTAGAATTATTATACCTAATAAACTTAGGATGTATAAAATAATAAATGTGTAAGATGTAAGAAGGATAATTCAAATTTTGCAATTGTAATTTTAGTGAATTAGCAAGTGTACTTTTACCTGACCCTCCTAAACCGTCAATACCAATAATATATATTTTATTAGAAATATCCTCATTTATTAGTTTATTAAATAGCCTCTTCATTATAATATCCTCATTTCATATAATATAAATAGTATTAAGATTTTTATAAGAGTTAAAGCAAGCATGTATTATTACTCAAATATTTGTATAATCAACATCTAGTAATTTACCTTTTTGGTGAAAATGATTAATAAGTTTTTTAGGATAATTCATTATTAATTCATCTGGAAAATTAATTTCTTTTAAGATATTCTCAGAATACTCATAGTTACCTATATCAAAACAAATGTGAGCATCTGAAGTTAGTATGATTTTAGCACCATATTTTTTGCAAAGTGTAGCAATATACTTACAATTATCCGAGCTACCATTTCTTGACACGCCTTTGATAGAACAATTATTTATTTCTATTAAGATATTCTTTTCCATGGCTAATTTAATGATTAATTCATAGTCGATTGGGTAGTTTGGGTTTCCAAGGTGGCCTAATATTTCAATATTATCATGCTTATTTATTGCATTTATTAAGGCTTTAGTATTATTCTCTAATGTATTTGGTGAAAAAACGGCTTCGTGAAATGACAAGATAAGATAATCTAATCGAGGAATGACAAAAGGGTCTAGATCTATGTTTCCTTCAGTGTCTAGTATATTTGCTTCACATCCTCTTAAGATTATAATGTTATTTATGATTCTTGGGATATTTTGAATGTTGTGAAAGTACCATTTGTGGGGAGAACCAGGCATCTTAGGACCATGTTCAGATGTACCTAGTATCTTAATTCCATTTTCTTTACAATAATTAATATTTTCTAACAAAGTACTATAGCCATGACCACTGACTATAGAGTGGGTGTGTAAATCTGATAAAAAATTCATATAAATTCCTCCTCTATAAAAGATGAGGGTAACGTAATTTATATTATAAAACGAACAGGAAAGAAAATCAATAGTTACACAATTAGACAAAAATATTAAAATATTGTAGAATTAAGCTTAATAATAAATATTTAACAGTATTACTGCTTATATGGGAGGTTAACTATGATACAAAAGAAGCTATCAAGGAAAGAAAAAGTTTTAATTTGCTTGAAAAGGTTAACAGAAGAACACTTGAATCTTAATAACGGCATTAGATTTGGATTTGATGCAGAGTATATTGCTACTGAAGTAGGTATAAATAGAAGTAATGCTAGTAAGGAATTAAATCAATTAATAAAGGAAAGTATTATTATAAAGATAAAGGGAAAACCTGTTCAGTACTTATATAAAGAAAGTGTTGAGAGTATTTTAGGAAAGAAACTAAATAAAGGGATATTTGATAATATTAACTCTGTAAACGAATATAGTGAAAATGATGCTATCAAAGATGAGTATATTGTAGAGGGTATAAAAAAAGAGAACAATATTTTTAATTTAGTAGGATGTGATGGAAGTTTAAAGTCTCAAATAGAGCAAGCTAAAGCAGCAGTAATATATCCACCTAAGGGGTTGAGTACATTAATAATAGGACCTACAGGAGTTGGTAAATCTATATTTGCAGAATATATGTATAAGTATAGTTTAACTATAAAAGAAGATAGTGATAATGCACCATTTATCATATTTAACTGTGCTGATTATTCTGATAATCAGCAATTATTATTAGCACAGCTTTTTGGATATGTAAAAGGAGCATTTACTGGAGCTGATAAAGATAAGTATGGTATTGTACATGAAGCTAATAATGGAATATTGTTTTTAGATGAAGTTCATAGGTTATCTGCAGAGGGACAAGAAATGCTATTTCTACTTATGGATAAAGGTATATATAGAAGGTTAGGAGAGGCTAATAAGGTACATGAGTGTAGGATTATGATAATTGCAGCTACTACAGAAGATCCAGAGGTAGCAATGTTGGAAACGTTTTTAAGAAGAATACCTGTAACTATAAAGATTCCGTCTTTAGAGGAAAGAGGCTTTCAAGAGAGAATGAAGCTTATATGTTATTTTTTTAAAGAAGAAAGTATTAGGATTGGTGTTAAGTTAAAGGTTTCAAAAGAAGTTATTAAGGCATTTATTTTATATAAGTGTAAGGGAAATATAGGACAATTAAAAAGCGACATACAATTAATTTGTGCAAGAGCTTTTTTAGATTATATGACCTATAAAAGGGAATGTGTATATGTAAGACTCTCTCTTCTACCAAACAATATTAGAGAATCATTATATGGAAATAATAGAAAAGAGGAGTTTGTACAAAACTTCAGTTTTATTGGGAAAGATGATATTATTTTTTTACCAGAAGGAAAGAATTTTGAAAGTGAAAATTTATTAATAGAAAATAAAAAATATGATTTAGATTTCTATGGAATGATAAAAGAAACTTGGAATAAACTTCAACAAGAAGGTATTAAAGAGTCACAAATTAGAAGCGTTATAGATGAAGATATACAGAAGTATTCCTATAATTTAATGAATACTTTTATATATAATAGTAGTAATCAAACAGCTTATAACAATATTGTTAATGATTCAATTGCAACTACTGTGAAGTATATTTTACAAAAGCATGATAAATGGAGCAAAAGAGAAGGATTAGATAAATTAATAAAAGCTATAGCCTTACATATTCAGAATTTAATTGAAAGAATAAAGATTGGGAACATAGTAAAGCATCCTAATAAAGATGAAATTATGAAGGAAAGAGCATATGAATATAACATAGCAAAAGAAATATTATCTAACATGTCATTAATGTATGGAGTTGAGTTTCCAGAAGATGAAGCAATTTTTTTAGCAACGTTTCTTTATTTATCTTATGTGGGATTAAATGAGGAGAGTATAGCAATATTAGTTATAATGCATGGTGAATCTACGGCATCTAGCATGGTGAATGTAGCTAATACTTTACTGGATTGTAACCATGCAGTGGCAATCAATATGGGATTAGAGGATAGAGTTCAGGATATTTTAGTCCAAGCTGTAGAAATAGCCAATGAAATTGACAAAGGAAAGGGAATTTTAATTCTAACTGATATGGGATCTATTTTAACATTTGCTAAAGTTATTCATGATGCTACTGGAAAAGAAGTAAAAGCAATAGATATGGTAAGTACACCTATTGTAATAGAAGCAACTAGAAAGGCCCTAACTCCGGAAATGACATTAGAGAAATTATATTTTAATATTATAGAATCTATAAAGAAACATTATGGAGATATGGAAATTACATATGCTGAAAAAGATAATGGTGGTAGATATTTTGATAGATTACTAATTGATAATATTAGTAAAACTTTGACTTTTTTAAATGGGGAAAAGGCTTATTTTATATTAAAAGAAGTAATTAATAGAATTAGCGAACATTATTCTTTAGTAATTCAAGATGAGCTTTTAGTAAAGTTTATATTTCATTGTTCATGTATGATTGAAAGAGTAATAATAAAAGAGTCTTTAGTTTATAAATCATATGAAGAAAGAATTAGTAGAAGTAAAGCATTATATTTAGTTATAAAAGAAAGTTTTAAGCTTGTAGAAGAGACATTCGATATAATCATTTCAGATATGGAATATGCAAATATATTAGATATATTTGAATCACAGTATGATACAGATAAATTCAAAAGTTGATACAAAACTTAAATATAGCCAAAAGGCTATCTTTTTTTTACTTCTTTTTGATACAGATTTGATACAGGTTTGAAAAAGATTTTGATACATATTGAAAGAGTAAGCTTTTTTTATAAATTAAGTAAAAAGATTTGATTAAATCCTGTAAAATAGCCATTTGTTATTGATACACATAAGTTGGCATGGCAATTGCTTATATAAAAAGTGACAAGAAAAGTGAGGTGAGATTGGTGATTGGGATAATAGTTATGACTCATGGGAGTTTTAGTGAAGAAATTATAAAAAGCTGTGAACTTATTGCAGGACCAGCAGAAAGAACAGCAGCAATTAAACTAAATAGGAATGATAATATTGAAGACTTAAATAGAAATTTTGTAGAAAAGTTAAATGAATTAGATGAAGGTGACGGAGTTTTAGTATTAGCTGACCTATTAGGAGGTTCACCAAGTAATGTAGCAAGTTTAAACCTTAAAAAAGGTGGAAAGTTTCATGCACTTACTGGAGTAAATCTTCCAATGCTACTTGAAGCTTTAATTAATAGAGAGGGAAAAAGTTTAGAAGAGTTAGCAGAGACATGCATTGAAGCGGGGAAAACTGGTATAAACCATATTAATAAAGTTCTTAGCTCAATGTAATAGAAAAAGGAGTTCGATTAAAAATGTCTTTAGTAAAATATTGCAGATGTGATGATAGATTAATACATGGTCAAGTGATATATAAATGGGTTAAGCATCTAGGTGTTAAAAAAATAGTAGTAGTAGATGATGAAACAACCAATGATGTTATTGCTAAAGGTTTGATAAAAATGGCAGCACCAAAGAATATTGATTTATCAATATTAACTGTAAGTGAATCAAGGAGGTATTTTTATAATAACCAAGCTGATGATAACGTTTTTGTATTAATTAAAAACTTAGATACTGCAAATAGAATGAGAGAAGAAGGAATTGATATTAAAAAACTTATTATTGGAAGAATACCTACAGGGATAGGAAAAAAGAAAATATCTCAAAATGTATACATTAATAAAAAAGAGTTTCTTTTAATATATGAATTTATTAAAAAAAATATTAATGTATCAATTCAAATGGTACCTGATGAGGAAGAAGTAGAATTAAATCAAAGTATTAATCGCTATAAAGGAGAGTTTGTTTAGCAATGAATAAATATAAGGTAATCATACTCTGCCATGGAACGTGGGGAAAGGTATTAGTAGAAGAAGCAAATAAAAATTTTGGATTGTCAAATCAATACGAAGTTTTATCACTAAGCTCTGAAAAAGATATTTCTGTATTCATGAAAGAGGTTGAAGAAGTAGTAGATAAAGAGGATGTGAAAATTATAATATCAGATCTGTATGGGGGATCTACGTCAAGTGTTGCAATAGCTGTTGCTATAAGAAGAGGGATAGATGCAATAAATGGACTTAGCTTACAGACAATTTTAATCGTAGATGAAGAATTAAGCAAAGAAGATAAAGTACATACATTACCAGAAAGAATCGTCAAAAAAAATAATAACCTTTGTGTGGATTTAATTAAAGAATTTAAAAAAATATAAATTATGAGGTGGATATAATGGCAAAAATAACATTAGTAAGAGTAGATCACAGATTAATTCATGGACAAGTTATAACAAAATGGGTGAAAATCGCTCAAGCTCAAAAAATAGTAATAGTTGATGACTTCTTAGGTCAAGATGAATTTATGGCTGATGTATATAGAATGGCAGCGCCATCAGGAGTAGAAGTAGCTATTTTAACAGCAGAAGATGCAGGACAAGCATTCCAAAACAATATTTTAGGAGATAAAAATATATTTATTCTATTTAAGAACGTTGATATGGCAAATAAGGCGTATAAGGCTGGACTTAAATATGAAAAGATTCAATTAGGAGGTATTCCAAATGAAGCAGGAAAGAAGATGGTATTTACAGCTGTTTCATTAGGAAATGAAGATGTAGAACAACTAAATGAACTTAATGAAGATGGGGTTGAAATAGTTCTACAAGTTATACCAGAGGAATCATCTATGACATATGAAAATGCCTTAAAGAAGTTTAAATAAAAATTATAAATTAGGAGGAATTATAAATGGAATCTGTTTTGATGTTGGCAATTGTAACAGGATTATGGTATTGGTTTGCAGCAGGTCTTGCAGGGTATACCCTTTTCTCAACACTAAAGTCCCCTTTATTTATAGGTTTTAGCCTTGGATTACTTTGGGGCGATGTAACAACTGGTATGATTGTTGGTGCAAGTATAGAAATGGTTTATCTAGGAATGGTAGCAGCAGGAGGAAATATTCCATCAGATAAATGTTTAGCTGCTCTTATTGCAATACCAGTAGCACTTCAAACTGGTGTTAATGCAGAAGTTGCAGTATCTATTGCGGTACCTTTAGGTGTCATAGGAGTATTAGTTAATAACTTAAGAAGAACTGGTAATGCTGTATTAGTTCATAAGGCAGATAAGTATGCCGAAGAAGGTAATACAAAAGGTATCTGGAGATGTGCAACACTTTATTCTTTAATATTTGGGTTTGTTTTAAGATTTCCAATAGTTTTTGTATGTAACTTTTTTGGAGCAGATTTAGTTCAATCATTATTAGATGTTATACCACAATGGTTAATGAATGGATTAACAGTAATGGGTGGTATATTACCTGCATTAGGTTTTGCAACAACAATATTTACTATAGGTAAAAATAAATTCTTACCAATGTTTATTATAGGATTTTTTATGGTTCAATATTTTGAAATATCAATTACTGCAGCTGCAATATTTGGTGTTTGTATAGCTCTTTTAGTTACATTTATGAAAGAAGATAAAAGGGTGGGTGAAGTATAATGCAAGAAATAAAAAATAAAGAAGCTAAAGATGAGCAAGGTACAACTGAAGTTAATAAGATAAGAGTACTTACGAAGAAAGATGTAACAAAAACATATCTAAGATGGTGGTGGACAGCAGAATTATCTAACTCTTTTGAAAGAATGCAAGCATTAGCAGTTTGTGCAAGTTTCACTCCGGCTTTAGAAAAGTTATATAAGAAAAAAGAAGATTTAATAGATGCGTTAAAGAGGCACTTACAATTTTTTAATACTCAAGCTATATGGGGAGGGTTAATTCATGGTACAGTTTTAGCTATGGAAGAAGAGAAAGCTACTGAAGGAAAAATCCCAGGAGAAGTTATTTCAGGTGTTAAGAATGGGCTTATGGGACCTTTGGCTGGAATTGGAGATACTTTAGATTTTGGTACATTTCAAACAATATTCTTAGCTTTAGGTGCTTCGTTTGGAGCAGAAGGAAGTGTTATAGGTGCATTTTTCCCAATAATGTTTAGTATATTACTATTTTGCGAAGGTTATTACTTATTCCATTTAGGATATTCTTTAGGTAGAGATTCAATTAAGAAAATTCTATCAGGTGGTATTGTCAATAAGATAATTGATGGTGCTTCAATTCTAGGAATGTTTATGATGGGAGCATTATCTGCAACTACAGTTAAGCTTTCAACTCCATTATCATTTGATATTGGTGGTAAAGCAATTGTTGTTCAAGATACATTAAACATGATTGCTCCAGGTTTATTACCACTTGGTGTTGTATTCTTCGTGTATTGGGGAATGAAATACAAGAAGTGGACAATAACTAAGCTATTAGTAATTTTAGTTGTAGTAGCATTAGTAGGATCATTCATTGGAATATTCTAATTTACAATGGTTAAAATATAGAATTTAATTTTAGGAGGAGAAAGAAATGTCAGAAAAAATGTATACAGAAAAGGAATATTTAGAAGGAATTAGAGGAGCAACAGGAGAAAGAGCAGTATGGTTCTATCTTCTTATGAAAGAAGCTGAAAAATTAGGAGTTAATCGAGATGATATATGTAAAGAAGCAATATATGGATTTGGTAAAATGAGAGGTCAAAAATATAGCGTAGCAGATACTCCAGGAAAAATGGCAGAAATGTTATATAACAGTAAAGGACAAAAAGTGTTTGAAATGGAATTAGTAGAAAATACAGATGAGAATGGAGTTTTAAAATTCCATCACTGTCCATTAGATGCTGCTTGGAAAGAATATGGATTAACTAAAGAAGAAAGAAAAGAAATTTGTAGATTAGCTTGCTACGGTGATTATGGAAGAGTTGATTGTGCACAGGGTGTTAGATTAGAGTTTGCTCAAAAATGTGCTCATGATGATGAAGTTTGCGAATTAGTATTCACAAGAAAATAGTTTTTAATGCTAAAAGCCTGTTCTTTAAGGACAGGCTTTAAAAAAACAGAAGGTAGGTTGATTTATGGATATAAGCAGAAGCATAGATAATAGTTTAAATAGAACAGTAGAATTCCTAAAAGAATTAATAAAAATTGATACACAACAAGGTGAACCTATTTCACAATGTCCTTTTGGTATAGGACCTAAAAAATCTTTAGAGAAAACTTTAGATTACTGCACTAGTTTGGGTTTTAGCGTTAAAAATATTGATAATTATATTGGATATGCAGAAATTGGGGAAGGAGAAGAATTAATAGGAATTCCAATGCATTTAGATGTAGTTCCACCAGGAGATGGGTGGAGTGTAGAACCATTTTCGGGAGCAGTAATTGACAATATTATTTATGGAAGAGGTGCCATAGATAATAAGGGGGCTGTATCTATGCTTATACATGTATTGAAAAACATAGAGGATACGTACCCTACAATTAATAAAAGAATAAGATTAATTTTTGGGACAAATGAGGAAACAGGTATGGAGTGTATCAAATATTATTTAGATAAAGATGAAGAAATTCCAAGTATGGGCTTTACTCCAGATGCGATGTATCCAGTGGTTAATGGAGAAAAAGGAAGAGTTCATATAAGGATAGAAAAAGAGATTAAAATTGATAAAAGCAAACCTTACATAATAGTAAGGGGAGGAACTAAAGAAAATGTTGTTCCGTCTCATTGTACTGCAAAAATTATTAATGGAATTATTTCAGAGTTAACTACTAAAGGAGTAGCTGCGCATGCAAGTAATCCTGAAAAGGGAGAAAATGCTATATCTAAAATGATAATAAAGATAGTTGAAGATAATATGGATTTTCAGTATAGAGAAGATATAGAATTAGTTTCAAAATACCTTTGTAGTGACTATTATGGAGATGCATTGGGAATTAATCAATATGATGAGGTATTCAAAAGCACTACTTTAAATTTAGGAATATTAAAAATGAATGAGGAAAAAATCATATGTGAACTAGATATAAGGCATGGTAAAAATATAGTTTTAAACAATATAATAGATAGATTCAAAAAGTTTTTTTGTAATGGTTGGAAAGTAAAAGTTATTGCTCATAAAGACTTACATTATGTGGATGAGAGTAATTTAGTACTTAAAAAGTTATTAGAAGCCTATGAAGAAGTAACAGATGAAAATGGATATACAATTGCTATGGGTGGTGGCACATATGCAAGTTGGTTTAAAGATATGGTGGCGTTTGGACCTAAGTTCTTAGCGTATAAAACTGGCGGTCATGGAGCAGATGAAAGAGTACCAATAGAGCATATACGAAAGAATATGGAGATATATACCTTGGCTTTAATAAAACTATTAGAATTGTAAAAGGAGAAGAGATCTTATGTGCAAATATATAGATATCTTAAAAAGAGAGATAAAACAAATTCAACTTTATTTAAGTGCAAACATAATTAAGAATGCATTAGGGATAGGTATACCTGGAACTGGGAAAATAGGAATAGAAATAACAGCTGCACTTGGGGGAGTTATTAAAAAATCAGAAAAAAAGTTAGAGATATTATATAATTTTACTAAAGATGAATTAGAAAAGGCTAATGAAATAGTTGATTTTAATGAAATAAAATTACATTTAAAAGAATATATGGGAAGATTATCACCACTTTGTGGAGCAGGTATTGCAGGGGCTACAGGAGTTTGTTGTGGAATGACATATCTACAAGGGGAGACGTTAGAAAATATAAAGAGAGCAATTAATAACATGTTAGCTGATTTATCAGGATTAATTTGTGATGGAGCAAAAACAAGCTGTGTATTAAAGATAGCTACTGCAACTAATCCAGCTATACAATGTTCAACATCATCAAATACTATTCCATCATCTAAAGATGGAATAGTATTTGATGATGTTGAAGAGACAATAAAGAGTATAGCAAAGTTAGTAAAAGAAGGACTTGCAAATACTGATAACAAGTAGGCAAAAGGTACATAGAAAATTGTTAATAAAGTACGAAATCTCTTGTATTTATACAGGGTACAGCGATTTTTATAGGTGTGACATGACATTTCACATAAATTAGAAGTTATAGAGGAAATAAGTATGAAATTATTAAAAAAAGATGATTTTATAAAAGTTAAGGTCGAAAAGTTAATTGAGTGGAATGAGCCAAATGGAGAAGGTTGTATATGTGTTCGCAATCAATACAATTTTTAACTATGATAAAGATATTATTCCATACTTACATGCAGATGTTGGAAGTGCATATATAAGAATAGATAGCAATAACTTTGAAATTGATGATGGTTTAAAAGAAATCTTTATCCATGAACAATAATAAAAATTATAGTTTATACAATTTAATATGATGTATGTACAAGCAGTTAGTTTAAATGATTGACTGCTTTTCTTTTATAGATTTTTATATAACAGGTAATTATCAATACATGATAGTTGCCTGTTATGATTGGAGGAATAAATATGAATAATAACTTTATAAAAGAATTAAATGAAAAAATTGAAAAGTATTGTGTTTCACAGACAAGGCTTGCTGTTGCTGTTGGCATAAAAGATATTTTACACATCAATCCTAAATATATGTTGCAATGTGAATATGGAAAATATGGATATGAAAACAAATATATTATTGGTTATATTAAAAGATATTTTATACAAGACGTTTAAAAAACATGATAAATAAAAACTATATTTGGATATATTCATCTGTGATTTTGTATAATGATGCGGATAAAATTGGAATAATAAACAAATTATGTAAATTATGTTTAAAAATATATTTAAGCAGGTATCTAAGATACCTGCTTATTTGTTTCTCTATGGTTGATTTTTTCATCAAAAGTCAACTTTAAATCGCTTGTTAGGTTTATGGATTTAAGGATATAATTATACAAAGGAGGCGTTGATATGAATGAATTAAACATTGCAAAAACACTGATTTTAAAGCGTAAAGAAAAAGGAATTACACAAGATGAACTTGCAAATTATATAGGTATCTCTAAAGCTTCTGTGTCTAAATGGGAAACTGGGCAAAGCTATCCTGATATCACTTTTTTGCCACAACTCGCGACATATTTCAACATTACAGTTGATGAATTAATTTGCTACGAACCACAAATGATTAAGGAAGATATTAATAAACTATATCAGCGATTGTGTAAAGATTTTACTGTTAAATCATTTGACGAAGTTATGGATGAAATAAGAGAAACCATAAAAAAATATTATTCATGCTTTCCTTTGATTTATCAGATGGGTATTTTGATAATTAATCATTATGACATTGTAGATGAAGAAAAACGTGAACTATTAATTAGTGAAGCATTAGAAATTTTTATTCGAATACGAGAAACAAGTGATGATATAGAAATTTGTCGTCAGTCAAAAGGTATGGAGGCAACTTGTTATATATTGTTAAATCAACCTATAGAAGTTATTGATTTATTTCAAGATAGCAATTTTCCCATGGTAAATGAAAGCATACTTCTTGCACAGGGACAAATGATGAATGGTCAAACTAATGAAGCTAATGAAACGTTACAGATTGGAGCATATCAGAATCTTACGTTATTAGTTCAAGATTTAGTGGGACTTCTGCAAAACTCAGATAAATCACAAATTAAAGAAATAGAAAGACGTATTTTAATAATTTCAGATACTTTTGACCTTAATGCATTATCTCCTGGTGTTATGTTTTCTGTATATTTGACCCAGATACAAATGAATTTAATACATGGAAATACTAAAGGAGCTATTAAGTCGTTACAAAGATATGTAGATTTGGCAATAAGTGATATATATCCAATTATGTTACATAGTGATGACTTTTTTAATCATATCGATGGCTGGATTTCTGAGATTGGAGCAGGTATTACACGTGATGATACAATTGTAAAGGCAGGTATTGTTGCGGCTATTAAGAATAATCCTATGTTCTCTGTATTAAATGAGAACAAAGAATACAGATTTCTTATAGAAAAATTATCTTTATTGGAGGAATAAAATTATGGAAAATTTAATGGAATATCTACCGCTTTTGCTTCCTGTTATTATTTTAAATTTAATACTTGTAATTACTGCACTTATTCATATAATAAAACATCCAAATTATAAAATTGGTAATAAGGCAATATGGATTCTTTTAGTATTATTTATAAGTATAATAGGCCCAATTTTATATTTCACTATAGGAAGAGGTGATGAATGATGAATATTGTTTCAATAAATGGGTTATCAAAAAGTTTTGGTAATCGAAAGATAATAGATAATCTAAATCTTACTGTACCAGAAGGGTCAGTTTTTGGATTTGTAGGTAAGAATGGTGCAGGCAAGACTACAACAATGAAAATGGTGCTTGGGTTACTTGAAACAGATAGTGGAACTATAAATGTTTGTGGTGAGAAAGTGATCTATGGAAGAATAAGTTCTAACCGCCATGTAGGTTATCTACCCGATGTTCCAGAGTTTTATAACTATATGAGACCACTTGAATATCTTTCTCTTTGTGGAGAAATTACAGGGCTTTCAAAACAAGAAATAAAGTTAAGAAGTGAAGAGTTGTTGTCACTTGTAGGACTTGGAAATGAAAAGAAACGAATAGGTGGATTTTCTCGTGGAATGAAGCAACGTCTTGGGATAGCTCAAGCATTACTTTCACGCCCTAAATTACTTATTTGTGATGAACCAACAAGCGCACTTGACCCTGTTGGTAGAAAAGAAATATTAGATATTATGCTTAAAATCAAAGACTCAACAACCGTAATATTTTCAACACATATACTGTCTGATGTTGAAAGAATTTGTGACCATGTTGCCATATTAAATAAAGGAAGCATTGCTCTTAGTGGTACACTTTCAGAAATAAAAAGTATGCACGGAAAAGATAGACTTTTATTGGAGTTTTCAAGTAATGATGAAATCCAAGCATTTAAATCTAGTAGTAGTATTAGATCCTTACTTAAAGATTCAGAAGAGACTAATATGGAAATTATTTTCCATGGTAAAGATATAAAATCAATACAACAAACAGTCATATCTACACTTGCAGAAATGAATCTTTGTCCAATAAAGATGGAATTAATAGAATTGTCACTTGAAAATTTATTTTTGGAGGTAGTAAAGTGAGAGAATACATAGCATTTACAAAAAAAGAATTTGTAGAGAACATAAGAAATTATAAATTATTTAGTCTGATTACTTTATTTTTAATATTAGGTATAAGTAGCCCTCTTTCTGCAAAATTTATGCCAGACTTGATTGCCCATTTTGCGCCAACTTTAAAAGTTACTGCTGCACCAACTGCTTTAGATTCTTGGACACAATTTTCTAGCAATATCTCTGGTCTTGGCATGAGTTTAACTCTAATTATTTTTTGTAATATTTTATCGAACGAATATTCCAAAGGAACACTTGTTATTATGCTGACTAAAGGATTGTCACGTTCGTCTGTAGTATTGTCTAAATTTTCTATTGCAATAATTATTATGACCATTGGTTTCTGGCTGAGCTTTTTATGTACTTATGGTTATACAATGTATTTTTGGCCAACTGCAAATCTTAATCATGTTGTATTTTCAGCATTTAACTTATGGATAATTGGTATTATGTATATTACTATATTAATTCTTGGATGTGTACTATTTAGACCAGCATTTGCAAGTGTATTACTTGTATTAGTAGCAACTATTGTTTTGAGTTTAATTTCTATTCCTAAACAGGTTGCACCTTATACGCCTAATTTTATATTATCAAAAAATATAGATTTGATTTCAGGTAAAGTGACAGCTCCAGAATTTATTATTCCAATCATTGTAACAATCATTATTTCAATAGTGTGTCTGTTATCAGCTGTTATTTTATTTAATAAAAAACCAGTTTAATGATATCTTTATTATAAATATAAATAGCACTGTATTGTGTGAAAATATACTTAGTAATGTATAAGAATATATCTAAGTAAAAAAGATTTGAACTTAAGTTTCAAGTCTTTTTTTGTTTTAGTCGTACTCATTATGTTTTATAATAATTAAATTATTACCTTAAGGAACTGTTTAAAAATAAAAAAGGAGATAGATTATAATCTAGTGATTATCAGTTATTTAAGATATGCTATAAGTATATAGAGCCTAAACTAGTAAAGAGTTAAAACAATGTAGTAAGGAGTTAAAATAATATTGTTTTTATTAAATAAAGATAAGAATCTTTAATTGTGGTAAAATATACTAAAAAATTACTTTAAAAGTGATAAAATTAATTCAAGTAAATATTTTAAAGGGGTGTAGATATGGAAAAGTCAAAAGTATATTTTTGTGACTTATACTCAAATTCGCAAAATAAAAATGTGCCAAACAATGTAAGAAGATTATTTGATACAGCAGGATTCAAAGATTTAATAGAAAAGAATGACCAAGTAGCAATCAAACTTCACTTTGGAGAAAAAGGAAATACTACATATATGAGTCCTGTAGCAGTTAGACAAGTGGTTGATAAGATTAAAGATTGCGAAGGAAAGCCATTTTTAACAGATACAAATACATTATATACAGGGAGTAGAACAAATTCTGTAGACCATCTTACAACAGCTATAGAAAATGGTTTTGCCTATGCAGTGGTAAATGCGCCAGTAATAATTGCAGATGGATTGTACAGTAGAAATTATGAAAATGTACAAATAGATAAAAAACATTTTGAAAGTGTAAAAATAGGTGGCGAAATTTATAATTCTTCTGCAATGATAGTAATGAGCCATTTTAAAGGTCATGAAGCAGCAGGTTTTGGAGGAGCATTAAAAAATTTAGCTATGGGGTGCGCAAGTGCAGCAGGAAAGCAAATGCAACATTCTGATGTTACTCCTGGAGTAAATGAAAAGAAGTGTATAGGATGTGGAAAATGTGTTAATTCTTGCCCAACAAAAGCTATAAGTATAGTAGATAAGAAGGCAGTAATAGACTCTGATGTATGCTATGGTTGTGGGGAATGTCCGACTGTCTGTCCAACTAGGGCAGTAACTATACAGTGGGAAAGTGACTCAGATGTATTTGTTGAAAAAATGGCAGAATACGCTTATGGAGCAGTATCAAATAAAAAAGATAAGGTTGGGTATATAACTTTTGTTATGAATGTGACTCCACTTTGTGATTGTGTACCTTGGTCAGGTAGACCGATTGCACATGATATAGGAATATTAGCATCAACAGACCCTGTAGCCATTGAGCAAGCATGCTATGATTTGGTTTGTAAGGAAATGGGTCATGATGTGTTCAAACATGAGCATCCTCATGTAAATGGAACTAGAATAATAGACTATGCATGTGAAATGGGAATGGGAAGTAAAGAATATGAATTAATAAAATTATAAGAATAGATAGACTTAAATGCATATAATGATGTAAGAGGAATTTAAAAGTATCAAAGGAGTATGCATTTATGAAAATTTACTATGAAAAGGAAAATAGCAAGAAAGCAAATGTAAACAATATTCCAAGTGTATTTGCATTTAATTTTCTAAGAAATTTTTTAACAAGTAAAGAATATGAAGAAACTAGAAAAGAATATTTTATAAATAATCTAACAAAGAGTCAAGTTAATCAAGCTATGAAAGATTTAAAGTGGCTTTTTAGAGAGTATGAAGGCTTAGAGATTATTACAATGGAAAGCTTGGATGGAGTAAAAACAAGGATAGTTTTGTAAATTATTAAAAATACTGCTTTAATAATGATATGTATAATATAATTTGTTATACTAATGTCATTTTAAAGCAGTATTTTTTATTTTTAAATAGTAAACCTATATCTAAAATAAAGTTGACCATTAAATAGGAAATATGTAATACTATATATAATAAGTAAACTATGAAAGTTAAAAAGGTTGACTAATAGGAGGGCATATGAAAGAATACATAATCAAATTAAAAAATAAAGTTTTAAATGGAAAAGAAATAAGTTATAAAGAAGCTTTTAGTTTAATAAATATTGATACAAATAATAAACATGATTTTGATATTTTATTAGAAGCAGCAAATGAAATAAGAGAATTTTTTATGGGTAACAAGGCAGATTTATGTACAATAGTAAATGCAAAATCTGGGAAATGCAGTGAAGATTGTAAGTTTTGTGCTCAGTCATCTCATTATAAAACTGGTATTGATGAATATTCATTACTCAATTATGACATGATTTTAAATAGGGCTAAAGAAATGGAAAGTAAAGGAGTCCATAGATTTTCTTTAGTTACAAGTGGGAAAGGAATGACAGGGGATGAGTTTAATAATATTTTACATATTTATGAAGGTTTAAGAGAGAATACCAGTCTAAAATTGTGTGCATCTTTGGGGATTATAGATTATAATCAAGCTGAAAAATTAAAAGAAGTAGGAGTATCTACATATCATCATAATGTTGAGACATCTAAGGATAATTTTGAAAGCATATGTACAACACATACATATGAAGAAAGAATAAAAACCATCAAAGAAGCTAAAAGAGCAGGTCTAGATGTATGTGTTGGTGGAATAATTGGAATGAATGAGAGTAAAGAACAAAGACTGAAGATGGCATTTGAAATAAAAGAGTTAAATGTGAAGTCATTTCCAATAAATATTTTAAATCCAATTGAGAATACTCCAATGGAAAATTATGATGTATTAGAACCAATGGAAATATTGAAAACAACAGCAGTATTTAGATTTATAATTCCTAATATATATATAAGATATGCTGGTGGAAGATTGTCCTTAAAAGGATATGATAAGGTAGGATTTAATGGGGGCGTAAATTCTGCAATTGTCGGTGATTATTTAACAACTGTAGGAAATAGTATTGAAAATGATAAAAAAATGATTGAAGAACAAGGCTTTAAAATTTAATAGAAATTGCTTAAATTAATTAATCTACTTTTTAAAAATTAAAAAAGTAGATTAATTTTTTTTGGAAATCAGCTAATGTGCTAAATTTAAATTAATAGTTAGAAATATTTTGAAAAATAAGAAAAATATCAAAATTTGTATAAAGTAGTTGCAAAGCGAAAAAAGATGTGATAGTATCTAGGTAACCGGTTAAGTAAAACGGTTTCCTAAATTGTGGGGGTGAACTTCTTGAGTATAACTATAAAAGAGATTGGCGAATTGGCTGGTGTTTCCAAAACAACTGTGTCAAAAGTCATTAACAATAAAGATGAAAATATAAGTCAAGCAACAAGAGAAAAGATTTTAAAAATAATGAAGGAAAAAAATTATGTTCCAAATAAATTGGCACAAAGTTTAGTGACTAAAAGAACAAATACAATAGGACTTCTTATACCAGATATACGAAATCCATTTTTCACAGACGTATCAAGAGGTGTTGAAGATAAAGCTAATGAGGAAGGCTATAATATAATTTTATGTAATACAGATGAAGATGCCAAAAAGGAATATGAAGGGATAAGAACATTATCAGAAAGAATGATAGATGGAATTATCTTTGCAGCATCGTCAAATACAAACTGGAAAGAGGCAAATTACAAAGATATAAAAATACCAACAGTATTAATCGATAAGAAAATAAGTATGAATAAAGAAACCTTAAAAGGTATAGTCAAAATAAATAACTTTGAGGGTGCATATATAGCTACAAAACATTTATTGGATATTGGACATAAGAAAATAATATACTTAAGTGGTCCACTTCAAAATGAAATAGCAATAGATAGATTAGAAGGATATAAAAAAGCTTTAACTGAGTATAATTTAGATTACAATTCTAATTATGTATTTGAAGGAAAATATAAGATTGAATGGGGGCAAGAATTTATAAAAACTTTAGAAGAGATAGCTTTTAATGCGATATTTTGTGCAAATGATTTGATTGCAATAGGTGTTATCAGAGGTCTTCAAGAAAGAGGATTAAATATACCAAACGATGTAAGTGTTGTGGGATTTGATGATATTCAAACTTCTAGTTTAATAAGTCCTCCACTTACAACAGTACGACAACCATCTTATGATATAGGATATAAAGCCAGTGAAATATTAATAAATTGTCTAAGAGGAGATAAGAAAGAATCCTTTGATGAATTAATTTTCAAACCAGAACTAGTGATAAGAGCTTCAACGAAAGAAAGTAATTAACAGTAAGAAAGGCATAAATAGATATGTAAAGGAGTAATGTAATGGGAAACATAGTTGTCATAGGAAGTGTAAATATGGACATGGTATGTTCTGTAGATAAAAGACCAGAAAAAGGAGAAACAATACTAGGTAATAGTTTTTTTACATCACCTGGGGGAAAAGGTGCTAACCAAGCAGTTTCAGCATCTAAGTTAGGTGCAAATGTAAAAATGATATCTTGTATAGGGGAAGATAGCTTAGGCGAAGAATTGATACGAAATTTTAAAGAGAATAAAGTTGATTATAATTTGATAGCTAGAAATAATCAAAAAAGTTCTGGTGTTGCTGTTATAACACTATGTGAAAATGATAATAGTATTGTTGTTGTGCCAGGAACAAATGAGCTAGTAGATATAAATTTAATTAAAAAGAATGAAGAAGAGATAAAGAATGCAGATATAGTATTACTACAGTTAGAGATTCCAATAGAAACAATAAATTATGTGGTAAATTTCTGTTTTGAAAATAAGATAAAGATTTTATTAAATCCAGCACCAGCAATAAGATTAGATGAAGATATAATAGAAAAAGTAACTTATTTAACACCAAATGAACATGAATATAAGATAGTTTTTGACACAGAGGAAAGTATAGAAGAAGTATTAAAAAAACATCCAAATAAACTTGTAATAACAGAAGGAAAAAATGGAGCTAGATTTTATGATGGCAAAGAAGTAAAACATGTGTCTTGTATAAATGTTGATGTTCAAGATACTACAGGGGCAGGAGATACTTTTAATGGAGCATTGTCAGTAGCTATAACAGAAGGCAAAGACTTATATACAGCGGTAGGGTATGCTGTAGTAGTGTCAGGACTCTCTGTAACAAAATTAGGTGCTCAATCTGGAATGCCTTATAGGGAAGATGTTGAAAAATATTTAGATATTAATAAATAAAAATTAAAATTGTTCAAATCTAAAACTATTAAAAATGGAGGGTAATTATGAGAAAAATTTTATCTTTAGGAATTGTTGCAACACTAGCAGTAGGAATGTTAACAGGATGTTCAATGGATGGACCAAGTAAATCAGAAAAGAAGGATAGTTCAGCTAAGAAAGATTTAACTATAGGAGTATCTACAATAACTCTTCAACATCAATTTTTTATAGACATTGACGAAGGGATAAAAGAAAAAGCTAAAGAACTAGGTGTAAAAGTCATAGTAAATGACCCAGACCAAGATGTAGCTAAACAAACATCAGCTATAGAAGATTTTATACAACAAGATGTAGATGGAATGATAGTACTTGGAACAGACAACTCAGCTATAGTACCAGCTGTAGAAGGAGCATTTGAAAAAATGCCTGTAGTTACAGTAGATGCTGTATTAAATACTGAAAATATTACAAGTTATGTTGGAACAGTTAGTTATGATGCTGGTAAAAAATTAGGCGAATACACTAAAAAGTACATAGATGAAAACTTAGGTGGGAAATCAGAAATTGCAATAGTAACAGATTTAAAATCTCAAATACAAATGCAAAGAATAGATGGATTTAAAGAAGCATTAAAAGGTTCAGCTAATGTTAAAATATTAAACTCACAACCAGGATATGATAGAGAAGAATCTCTTAATACTGTAGAAAACTTAGTTCAATCTAATCCAAATGTAGATATAATATATGCAACAGCTGAAAATAGTGTGTTAGGAGCTAAAGCTGCACTTGAATCTGCAAAAAATAAGGATGTTAAGATTGTAGGATTTGATTTAACTGATGAAGCAGCAACTGGAATAACAGATGGAACTGTTCTTGCTATGATTCAGCAACAACCTAAAGAAATGGGACGTTTGGCAGTAGAAGCAGTAGTAAAGGCTATAAAAGGTGAAAAAGTAGAGAAAAATATACCAGTACCAGCTTTACTTTATGATAAAGAAAATATAAAAGACTTTAAGAATTAATAAAAAATAAGATTATTTAAAAGAAATCCTATCTAAAAAGGAGTGTCATTATGAGTAATATAATTCTAAAGTTAAGTAATATTGCTAAGGAATTTCCTGGAGTTAGGGCGTTAGATAATGTTAATTTTGAGTTATTTCATGGCGAAATTCATGCACTACTGGGTGAAAATGGTGCTGGTAAATCAACAATGATAAAGATTTTAACTGGTGCACATGCAAAGACTTCTGGTAAATTTATTTTTGAGGGAAAAGAAATAGAAAATATATCACCGGATATTTCTAAAAAAATAGGTATAAATGCCATATATCAAGAATTAACAGTATTTGATGAATTGACAGTAGCACAAAATATTTTTATGGGAAAAGAAATAAGTGGCAAGGTCTTAACTAATGATAAAAAAATGAATGAAGAATCTAAAAAGATTTTTGACAATATGGGAATAGATATAAATCCAAGTAGCTTAGTAAAAGAACTTAGTATAGCTCAAAAGCAAATGGTTGAAATCGCAAGAGTTTTATCATCAGAAACTAAGGTCTTAATAATGGATGAGCCAACATCTTCAATAAGTAAAAAAGAAACTGAGATACTTTTTAGACTTATAAATGATTTAAAGAGTAGTGGAGTTAGTATAATATATATTTCTCATAGAATGGAAGAACTTTTTGAGATTTGTGACAGAATAACTATAATGCGAGATGGGAAAACGATTTCGACTTTGAATACCAAAGAAGTATCATCTGAGGAAGAATTAGTTAATTTAATGATAGATAGAAAATTAGACCAATTTTTCCCTAAAAGAAAAGTAGAAATCAAAGAAGAAATTATGAGGGTAGAAAATCTAACTAAAAACAATGTTTTTAATAATGTCAGTTTTAACATAAGAAAAGGCGAAATCTTAGGAATAGGTGGACTAGTTGGAAGCAAGAGAAGTGAAATCGTAGAAGCTATATTTGGACTTAGAACATATAACTCTGGGAAAATATATTTAAATAATAAAGAAATTAAATTCAAAACACCATCAGATGCAATTGAAAATGGTTTAGGGTTGATAACAGAAGATAGAAAAGGTACTGGATTATTTTTACAGATGAGTGTCAAAGAAAATACAACTATGGCGGGATTAAAGAAAGTATCTAAATTTAAATCAGTTATAGACAGAAAAAAAGAAAAAGAAGTTTTAGAAAAATACATAGAAGCTTTAAAAATAAAGACTCCACATATGAATCAGGTTATACAGAGTTTAAGTGGTGGTAACCAACAAAAAGCTATAATAGCCAGATGGCTTTTATTACAACCAGACATATTAATTATGGATGAACCAACTAGAGGTATAGATGTAAATGCTAAAGCAGAGATATACAATCTAATGGGTGACTTGGTAGAGGATGGTGTAAGTATCATAATGATATCTTCAGAGATACCAGAATTGATATCAATGAGTGACAGAATAATGGTTATGAGAGAGGGTAATATAAGTGGCTTTTTAGAAGGTGAAGAAATGGTTGAAAATAATGTATTAAAATTGGCTTTTGGAGGTAAAATTAATGAGTTCAATAACTAAGCATAAAGAGAATACTTCATCTCCATTATTATCAAAATTAACAAGTGTATTTAAAGACCAGGGGAGTGCAGCTATAGGACTTGTAATAATTTTTATAATAATGAGTGTAGCTTCATCTAATTTTTTAACTTTAGATAATTTAATTAATGTTGGAAGACAAATATCAATAAATGCAATTCTTGCAGTAGGGATGACTTTTGTAATAATTACAGGAGGAATAGACTTAAGTGTAGGAGCAGTAATTGCTTTAGTAGGTACATTCTGGGCTACAACAGTAGTAAATTATAATGCACCCATATGGGTAGGCATGCTACTTGCATTAGCAATTGGAACAATACTAGGTGTCATAAAAGGTGCAATTATTTCAACACAAAAACTACCACCATTTATCGTAACTTTAGCTATGTTGACGATAATAAGTGGAGCAAGTTTTGTGTTTACAGGAGGGAGACCTATATCAGTAAACACAGATGCATTTAAGATGCTGGGTAGAGGATATGTTGGACCAATACCAATACCAGTTATAATTATGATTATAGTTGTAATAGCAGGACATTTTCTCTTAAAAAGAACTGATTTTGGACGCCATGTACATGCTGTAGGTGGGAATGAAGAAGCAGCTAGACTATGTGGAGTAAAGGTAAATAAAGTTATAGTTAAAGTGTATGCCTTAGCTGGACTATTAACAGCCTTAGCTGGAATAATATTATCTTCACGTTTAGCGTCAGGTTCACCAACTGTTGGAGATGGAGCAGAATTGGATGCTATAGCAGCAGTTGTGCTTGGAGGTACTAATATGATGGGTGGTTCTGGTTCTATAGTAGGTACATGTATAGGTGTTGGAATAATAGGAATATTGGGAAATGGATTAAACCTATTGAGTGTATCTTCATATAATCAGATGATTATAAAAGGTTTGGTAATGTTATTTGCTATATGGATAAATAACATAAAATTAAAAAAGTCAGCTAAAGCAAAATAATAAATCTTGGGAGGAAATATGAAAAAAATTCTCTTAGATACATTAAATAGCAACAAACAAGAATATATAGATTATTTAAAAGAACTTGTAAGTATCAAAACCGAAGATGTAGGTCATGGAATACTAGGTGGATTTGAAAAGGAAGGTCAAGAATATATTGAAAAACTTGCAAATTCCATAGGGTTTAGTGTAAATAGACAAGAAATGAGCGAAGATTTAATTAAAAAGGCAAAAGACATATATAAAGAAGGCAATCTAGGTCACAATTATGATGATAGATATAATTTAATATGTAAGTACAGTGATAATTTGCCTGGTAAGACAATAGTTTTTAATGGTCATGTAGATACTATGCCACCTGGTGATATAAAAAAGTGGAGATATAATCCATATTGTGCTACAGAAGATAAAGGCAAGCTTTATGGACTTGGAACTGCAGATATGAAATCTGGCCTAATAGCCTCAATATTAGCTGTAAAACTTATAAAAGATAGTGGATTAAATATACCTGGCAATATAAAGGTAATGTCAGTGGTAGATGAAGAAGGCGGAGGAAATGGAACTATAAATGCAGTTATGAATGGCATTGATGGAGACTATTGTGTAATTTGTGAACCATCAGAGAAGGACATAATAATTGCACATATGGGATTTGTATTCTTTGAGGTTGAAGTTAAAGGTGTATCTCTCCACTGTGGAAGCAAGTGGGAAGGTGTAAACGCTATAGAAAAAGCGATGTTATTACTTCAAGATATAAAAGAGTTAGAACATAATTGGCTTATGAAATATAAACATGCTTTATTACCTCCACCTACAATAAATCTAGGTTTAATAAATGGTGGAACAGCAGGTTCTACTGTACCAGATAAGTGTGTATTTAATTTATGTGTACATTTCTTGCCAAATACAATGAGTTATGAGCAAGTTGTAGACGATATAACTAAGGTTATAATGACAAGAGCTGATGGAGATTTATGGCTTAAAGATAATAAACCAGAGATAAACATATATCAATCAGGATTAGGTTTTGAGATGGACAAGCAATCTGAATTTATAGTTAATACTCAAAAGATATTAGAAGAAACCTTAGAAAGAAAGTTAAATATAAAAGGGTCAACAGCTGGAAATGATGCGAGACTGATGAAAAACTTAGCTAAAATTCCAACATTAATATTAGGTCCAGGTTCAATAGAACAATGTCATGCGATAGATGAGTATGTTGAAATTCAAGAGTATTTAGACAGTATACTTATGTATGCCAGTCTAATATTAAACTTATAAAAGTAGGAGGAATATATAGATGAAAAAAGTATTAATAGTAGGGGAATCATGGGTAAAAAATATAACTCATATAAAGGGATTTGACACATTTGTTACAACACATTATGAAGAAGCAGTAAAATGGTTAAAAGAAGCAGTGGAGTCTGGAGGCTATGAAGTAGTTTATATGCCTGCACATGTAGCAGCAGACAGCTTCCCATATAAATTGGAAGAGTTAAATGAGTATGATTGTATAATATTATCTGATATAGGTTCTAATACATTCTTATTATCTAATAGTACATTTATAGATTGTAATAGTAATCCAGATAGACTTGAATTAATTAAAGAGTATGTAAATAGTGGTGGAGCATTAATCATGGTAGGTGGATATATGTCATTTACAGGTATAGATGCAAAAGCTAGATTTGGAGAAACTGCTATCAAAGATGTATTGCCAATAACAATGATAGATAAAGATGATAGAGTTGAAAAACCAGCAGGAATAACTCCAGTTGTTGTTGATTCTGAACATCCAGTTTTAAAAGATATACCAAAGGAATGGCCACAGTTCTTAGGATATAATAAGACAATAGCTAAAGATAATTGTCCTGTACTAGCGACTATTGGAGGAGACCCATTTGTAGCTATTGGTGAATTTGGAAAAGGAAAATCTGCTATCTTTAGTTCTGATTGTGCACCTCATTGGGGTCCAAGAGAATTTACTGATTGGAAATATTATAATAAATTATGGGTTAATATGCTTGATTGGTTAACATGCTAAAAATTTTATAAATTTAAAAGACCTCTTACTTGATAAAATGAAACTTACAAGTCAAGAGGTTTTATTGTATAAAGTAGCTGTACAATAGAAAATATTTTTAAATCAGTTATTTTGGTTAGTAATTGATAAGTTATTAGAAATAAGGAGGTTTATACGATTAATATGAGTGATTTAAATAAAAAGTTTTTAGTTGAATATATAGATGAGATACAGGAAGAGTTAAGAGATATATCAGATAAAATATGGAAAAATCCAGAACTTCAATATAAAGAATATTATGCTTCAAACTTACAAAAAGAATATTTAAAAAAACATGATTTTAGTGTAGATGAATTAGAGGATATAGATACAGCATTTGTAGCTAGCTATGGAGAAGGTAAACCAGTTATAGCAGTTTTGGGAGAATATGATGCCTTAGGTGGTTTGTCTCAAAAAGTATCCATTACAAAAGAATCTATTTCAGATGGTGGTGCAGGTCATGGTTGTGGACATAATTTACTTGGTACAGGTTCAATAGGAGCTGCAATTGCAATAAAGGAATTAATCAAACTAAAAAAATTGAAAGGAACTATAAAATACTATGGATGTCCAGCAGAAGAAGATTTGTCAGGAAAAGTATTAATGATAAAAAAAGGCTTCTTTAATGGAATCGATTGTGCATTTAGTTGGCATCCATTTGATATAAACACTCCAATAAGAATTCCAACACTTGCTAATTATTCTGTAAAATTTAGATATAATGGGATTAGCGCTCATGCAGCACAAGCTCCTTATAACGGAAGAAGTGCACTTGATGCAGTGGAACTTATGAACATAGGTTGTAACTATTTAAGAGAGCATATATTTGATAGCTGTAGAGTTCATTATGTAACTACTAATGGTGGAGAAATGCCAAATATAGTTCCAGACTTTGCAGAAGTATGGTATTACATAAGAGGAGTTAAAATGGAGCATGTAAGAGATGTATTTGACAGAATTGTTGATATAGCAAAAGGAGCAGCATTGATGAGTGGTACTAGTATGGAATATAATATTATAAGTGGAGTATATGACTATATTCCAAATACAATATTAACAGATGTTTTATCACAAAACATGAAATTGATAGGGGTACAAAAGTATGATGAAGATGACTACTATTTTGCAAAAAAATTAGCTGAAACAGTGTCTATAGACAAAAGAATTAGTGTTTCTAGTGTATTGAGTGGAAACAAGGAGATTACTAAGATGAATCTACATGATGAAGTTACAGATGATACCTTTACTCATAATAACTGTATATCACTGTCATTAGATATTGGAGATGTTAGTTACATAACTCCCACAGCACAATGTTCTTGTTCAGTTTGGCCTATTGGTATTTCTGCTCATACATGGCAATCTTGTGCTAGTGCAGGTTCTGACATGGGATTTAAAGCGATGTTGTTAGCATCTAAATCTATAGCATGTTCAATAAATGATGTAATGCTTGATGAATCTATTGTAAATAAAGCAAAAAAGGAATTAAAAGATACTTTAGGCAGTTTTGAATATACTCCAATTATTTAAAAACTAATTTAATGTAAGTAAGATTGAATTGTATAAAATAGTATAAATATATATTGCGAGCCACAGGAATAATTAAATTCTAAGACACAAACAGAAGTAAAAATAATTGATTATGATGGATATACATATACTTTAAAAGAAATACAGGAAAATTATTTACCAGAGTTGAAGGAAAAGAATTTAATTTCATGCTCAATAAAAGGACTTATAATTTATAAGTCCTTTTATTATATTTATTCTTTGTTTGTAATTAATTGATTATCTTGGGTTCAGTTAAATTATAGATTCCTCTGAGAAACAACATGTCACCTATTATTAAAAATATGTAAGAATAGTTTATAAATATTTGATTTTCAATATTATTTATTATATCCATTTTATGGATGGATGAGGAACGTCTCTGCCTTCCTTAGTTACAGATGCTGTAGGGAAACCAATTGTACAGGCATCAAATCCATATTCACCTGTTGGTATTCCTAAAATATCGCAAAAATCTTTATTATTACTTAATCTTCCTATTATACTAACAAGTTCAAAACCTAATCCTAAAGCAGTTGCTTTAAGCCACATATTCTGCATAACATGAGATAATGACTTTTGTTCTATGGCTGGTATTCCACGACGTTCTGCCACAATAATAAGATAAGGTGCTGTCCCTACACCAAGAACCCCTTTTTTAACTTGCATCTTTAAAGAAGTAATGAAGGATTGTAGAGTGATGTCGTTCTCCGCCTCCTTCTCATGGGTTGATATTTGAGTTTTAATAACATCAACAAGAATAGTTTTAATTTTATCCATTTGTAAACTGTTATTTGAGATAACAAAAAAATGTCTAAAATCTGTTTGCTTTGCTACTGCAAGTATTGCATAAGGTGCAAGTCTTCCAGTTTCAATTATTTTTTCAACTAGTTCTTTTGAAGGTATTTCTTTTGTAAAACTTCTTATGGATCTTCGAGTTCTTAACAGCATATCCAAAACTTCATTAGCATTGTTTTTATCTAAATTGTTCATTTTTATCCTCCATTAATACTATTCTTAAGATATCCTATAATGCATCCATATAAAGGCGAAATTTTCGGTCATATTAAACATTTACTTCAAATTAATTCGCTATTTTTTATGAACACGTTGTTGATTAATAACCTATATGTATATTATAATATTTATATTGATTTATGCAATGAACAATAATATTTAAATTGTTAAGTAATAAACATTTACTATAAAATTGTTAATTAAAATTAAAAAAATTTATATAGAATGAGGGAATAATTCATGAAAAAAGTATCTATTGATAGAAGAACAATACGTACTAAAAAAATGATTAGGTCTGCATTAGCAGAGTTAATAGACGAGAAAGGATTTAACAATATATCAGTTACTGACTTAACTCAAAGGGCGGATATAAATAGAGGAACCTTCTATCTGCATTATGTTGATAAGTATGACTTGTTAGAGAAGATTGAAAATGAAATAATACAGGAAATTGAAGAAGAGACTAAGCACCTTGATTCAGTCAATATGATGAATATAGATGCCTCAAATGAACCCCTTCCATTTATGGTAAAGCTTTTTGAATATTTTAGAAAAAATTCGGTAATTATTAAATCTATTTTAGGTCCCAAAGGTGACCCTACTTTTGAAAGAAAAATAAAAAGATTTATTGAAATCAATTTGTTTGAGAAACAAAAGTTAAAAAATTTTAACATAGATGAGGCAGTAATTTCAGAAGAATATTTTATACAATATATACTTTCAGCGGACTTAGGTGTAATTCAATATTGGCTTGAAAAAAACATGAAAGAATCTCCTGATGAAATGGCACTGATACTTGCTAGAATGTCGTTACTCGGTCCATTAAGGGCAGTAGGTATTCGTAAAGATTCATAAAAACAATTTTAATAGATATTATTTTGAAAAGTTTAACACAAGACACTGTTTCAGAAATGATAAAAATTACGCCTCAACACATGTCGAATTTTGAGACTGGCAATTCTAGTGTTAGCCTACCTACTTTGGTTGCGATTGATAATATTTTAGGCATATCAATCGACGAATTACAGTGAGAGACAATACTAGACTCTAAAGTTGTCCTTGAAAAAGAATTAAAATAAGTGATAAGTGATTGTAATGACTATGAGATAAGAATTTTAGCTGATATAGTCAAAGCTTCAAAAGAATCAATTAGAAAAGTTAAAATATTTCAATCAAATTTAAGGGAGTAATATATGAAAAATGAAAATATAAGTTATTTGGGATTAGGATTATGCTTTGGTGTTATTTGGGGTTCAGTATTTAAAAATTTAGCTATTGGTTTATCCCTTGGGTTACTTATTGGAGTAGCATTAGATAGGAAGAAAAATAAATAAAATTTCTGTAGTAGAGTATATCCAAAAATAAGAATTTATTTTTTTATAGTAAAATTAAAGTTCTTAGAATTCATTCAAATGTAGAAAAAACAGATGTCTGCTATTATCTAAGTATAAACTATATGTAAAATAGATTTGATAAAACGTATGTGATGATTATACTATCGTTTCCTGACCTCTTATGAGGTTTTTAAATGGTATATCAGTAAGAATTATATTGTATAAAAATATAAAACTTATTGATGTACCATATGTAAATCTATAAAATAACTACTAAAGTAGCCTTCCGATAGTTATAAATAAACCCTTTAGAATTAATATTTTTATTTATCTTGCTTCCAACCTAATAACTCATTAGGAGAACACTTGAGAGCCATGCAAATTTTTTCTAATGAATCAAATTTAATAGATATCACAAGATATGTATTGTACACAATTTAATTATTGACAACCATTGTTGCATATAATTAATATAGTAAGTGTAAAATATTGGTAGCAATTAAAAATAGAAAACATATTAAAAATATTTCATACAAATAAAAAATAACCCAAAATCAACTTAGTAAAATAACTAATATAAGTCAAAGTTATATATCAAAATTAGAGAGAGAATGATTTTATCATAGTCCAACAGCAACACTGATACTTAAATTGACAAAAGCACTCGAAGTTGATGCCTTAAAGTTAACAAGATATTTTAGTGAAAAAGATATATTAAAACCATCAGAAAAATAGTTCTAAACAATGAATTATAATTTTATTAATGATATAATAATAATTAACAAAAAATAGAAAAAGAATGAGTTCATGTTTGATGGCATACACTCATTTTTTCACTAATAAAACAATAGAGCCAATTAAGTATACATTTATGTAAGTCACAATACTTTTTATAAACCACAAAGAAGTGTTGAGAATATAAAAGAGTTAAATGTGATATTTATAGATATAGATTGTTACAATACAAATTATAATTTATATAAAAAGTAGTACAAAAAGGAGTATTTATGTTTGGATATGTTAAAATAAACAAAATGGATTTAACATTTAGAGAATATGACCATTACAAAGCTTATTATTGTGGGCTATGTAAATATTTAAAAAGAAATCATGGAGAAATTTCTAGATTTTCTCTGAATTATGATATAACCTTTTTAATTATTTTATTAACAGCAGTATATAAGCCAGAGTCTACAAATACAGAAGAAGTGTGTGTAGTTAGCCCATTTAAGAAGAAAAAGATAATTACAAATGATATTACAGAATATGCAGCAAGTATGAATGTTCTTTTAACGTATTATAAATTGGAAGATAATTTAATGGATGATAAACGCATAAAAGATAAATTAGCATATTATATATATAAAAACAAATTAAACTTAGCCTATGAGAAATATCCTGAAAAAGCTGAGTATATAAAGCAACAATTAAATGAATTAAATAAGTTGGAAAAGGACAAAAATATAAATATAGATGAAGTGTCTAATGTCTTTGGAAATATAATGGGAGAAGTATTTGCGTATAAAAAAGATGAAAATGAGAGAAATCTAAGAATGATAGGTTTTAATATAGGTAAATATATATATTTATTAGATGCATACGAAGATTTAGACGAAGATTTTAAGAAAGGAAGATATAATCCTTTTATAGAATATATAGATAAAAATGATGAGTTAAAAGAAAAAGTTAAAAAAATAATTGTAACATCATTAGGTTTTTTAGCTAGGGGAATTGATAATTTAAATCTAAATAAAAACGTTGGAATAATAGAAAATATAATTTATTCTGGGGTTTATTTAAGATACATGAATATATTAGAAAGTAGAGGTGAAAATAATGTACAGTAATACTTATAATAATGAAAATTTTATGAGAGCAAGAGCTTTTATGGAAAATAGTGAATTTAAAAAAGCCTATGATTTTTTAAAAACATTAACTGACAAATGTGCAGAGTGGTATTATCTAACTGGTTTTTCTGCGATGAATATTGGATATTATGAAGAAGGAGAAGACTTCTTAAAGAGAGCAAAATTCATGGAGCCTGAAAATCAGGAATACAATGATGCACTTAGAAGTTATACACAATATAGAAATGAATATAACAATAGAGCTGATAATTATAATAGAAGAAGACGTAATGATTTAGATGGATGTTGTTGCTGTTGTTGTGATGACTGCTGTTGTTTAGGTGATGATTGTTGTGAAAACTGCGCTAAACTTTGGTGTCTAGATTCATGTTGTGAATGTTTTGGTGGAGATTTAATATCTTGTTGTTAGGATGATAAATATGAGTATAAAAGTTGCTTATGGAGGAGTTTTATTAGCATTAAATGTAATACTGTTAACTCTTACAAATATTATTTCTGTAAATACATTGTTTATCATGGGGTTAGCATCACTTTTAGTATCAATTGTAATAATGGAATGGGGATTTAAAAGTGGCATTGCTTTTTATATAGGTTCTGTAGTATTAGGATTTATAGTAATGGCAAGTAAATCTCAATGGATTGTATATTCCCTTACTTTTGGGATATATGGTATTGTTAAATATTTTATAGAAAAAGATAGGTCAATATATATTGAGTATCTTATGAAATTAGTATTTGCAAACATAATGATATTTATATTGTATTTTATATTAAGGACAATAGTTTATATTCCAATAAATATTATTATAGTAGCCTCATTTGAGGTAGCCTTTATAATATACGATTATGTATATAGTTCCTTTATCGATTATTACAATAATAGACTAAGAAAGATGTTATTTAAAAATAACAACTGACCTAATGTTTTACTTTAGAATGATTTTAATTTGTATATGAGTAATACATTTGTGAAGGTACATTGAAATATAAAAATAGAATTAACATATGTATGAGTTTGTTTAATAAAAAAGGCTTTGATTTTTATGTCAGAGTCTTTTTGTGTTCTCATCTAGTATTTAAAAATTTTGATAATAGCAATTTTTTTATTTAAAATAAAACTAAAGGATATCATTCTAATGATGACATCCTTTATTATAATAAGACTTTTGTTATATAAGTCTTTAAAATAACTAATATAAATTAAATATCCACTATATTCACATCTGTAGATAAAGAATATATAATGTCTTTTCTTTCTACTATTATTTCAACATTTTTAGAAATTTCCTTGTTAAGTGATATTTGAGCCAAAAGTTCTTTTGTAGGATTTATTGCGATTGGATTTCCAACTCTTTTTAGCATATTTATATCGCCATTAGTATCTCCATAAGCGTACGAATTTGATAGGTCTAAATCATATTTTACAACAAAGTCATTTATAGCGTTATTTTTACTTATAGAATCCCACATCGGTATGACTGTTCCTGTAAATATATTATCTTCAAACACATAATCACTTCCTAAGAAGTCAGTTACATTGTACTTCTGAGCCATTTTTTCAACTAAAAATCCAGGACTACCAGATATAAAGATAACTATATGACCCTGATTTAAATGCCAATCTATTCTTGAACGTGTATATTTATAAACTCTATCTGCCTTTAATTTAATTACCTGGTCACTTGTAAAATTAATGCAAGTTTTATCTAAGCCTTTTAAGGAGTCAACATAAAGATTACATATCTCTAATAGGTAATCATCATAGTTGCCTTGCCTTTTATCCCAATCCATAAACGTATCTCTAGCGTGTTTATACCAATTTTTTTGGTCAATTATATCATATTTAATTAATTTCTTAAAATGTTCAACCATAAGAGAGTCCCTATAAAGAGTACCATCTATATCAAAAAAAGCTGCTATATTTTTCATAAAAACCACCTCAATTAATCATTTCCTTATATTATATTATAAATTGTACCTAAGTTGTTAAAATATATGTATAATAATTTATATATTAAAAAATAAAGATTTTAAATTTTAAAGGACGTGATTGTATGAATTTTAATTTTGCAAAGGTTACAAATTCTAGACTTATGGGGAGCTTAGGTCTTATAATAAATTGGATAGACAATAAAAAAAATCACTTTTGTCAATATTTTTTATTGGATGCAGAAGGGTTAGGTTTGGCGGATTATGTGAGTTTGAAAAATCCAACACAAGAAGAAGCTTATAGAGAAGAAGAAAGATTAATGGGTGGATTTGGCTCAGATAGAATTGGATTAACAGAGGAGGAATCTCTGTTTTTAGTATCTTATTTTGGAAATAAGAATATTTGTTATAACAAGATATTACCAGGAGATAAATGTGAATACATTGACATTATAAAAAATTATAAAACAGATTTAACTATAGAAAAATTATATAATAAAATATGTAAAAGAGTTGATGAGGAAGTTGAATTCATAAACTATATGACTATGAGGTTTATAGCATGGGACAGAGAAAGTTTAAGATACTTTTCTGGAAGTGACGAGATTGCAAATATGCATATTACAAATATCAATGGTACTTTGCTTAAAAATACAGTAAGCAATAAAGGACAAGGTAGGTATATTAGCGAGGCTTTATATGAAGATAATGATGGGTATTATACATGTAAAATAGCCTTTTGTATAAGTAAATGTAATGAGACTGGCTTTAAAATTAATTCTATGCTAGTAACAGATAAAGAGCCTATGTACGACTTTGAAGTTTTTGATGAAATTTCTAAGAGTGAATTTGTAAGTGTATATAGTGTAAGTTCACCCGAGGAGTTTGCAAAAGTATTTTATGAAGAAAATCCGTTCTTATTAAAAAGTAATATGAATGAAGGGATATTTTTTACTAGATTTAATTTTAATAATGACCATGTTAAAGAAAATGTATATATAATAAATAATGATATGAAAGCTATATATTACTTAATGGGAAACAAGTTTTTTATAGGGACTTATAGTGATAATGATTGTAATTGCATTAATGAAATAAGTCAGTCTAATTATAGCAAATATATTAAATTTGAGGAGAAATTTTTCTTTGAGCAAAATGCTTTATACGATTTTGCAGAGTCAGGTTCAATAGACTTTGATGACTTTTTGGAATAATATATGATTTTGGACATTATTTAAGCGAGATTAACTGAATTTAATCTCGCTTAAATTTATTTCTATAATATTGGGGGAATATTATGAGGAATACATTTATTATTGTGGTCAATTATTAAAATTTTATACAATCTATATAAAAATATTTTATTTCTTTTTTTAATAATATTTGTCAATATTGGTTTTTAGCATACCATATCTAAACATATTACTATATATAGGGAGTAAGATATATTTTATGATGAAGCTATGAAGATTTATAATGAAAATAAAATAATATTAAAGAGTTATGAATGATAGTTATAATAAAATTACTAGCTTTTATTTATTTGTAAATATATTAGAATCATACCAACTATCAAGACGAATGAACTTAAATGGTTGATGTATATAGACTGATTGTACAGGACAATTATAAATACATCTCATGCACAAACAACAACTCCAATTAAATTTGACTTTATCCCTGGTAATACTTATATTATGTTTAGGACAATTATTGGCACATTTACCACAGTGAGTACAAGTATCTTTAACATAGAAAAACTTACTTAAAATACGAGCACCATACCACTCTAATCTACCAAAAAAAGCTAAAAATTTTACTGAAGTTCTACTAGTTGGTAGATGTGAGATTCGATTTATTAAATTATGTACAGTAATAGGTATTTTTTTATCTGCTTCATTAATAAGCTCTTTTGTTTTTTGGTCATCATATTTAACCATAAAATTTGAGGGCATAGCAAACAATTTATTATAAAATACTTTGAAACCTTTAGCATTCAATCTTTTGATTAGCAAATTGGATGAAGCATAATTTATATAATGTTCTTCTCCAGCTGTATGAATTATGAATGTATCCATAGAGTCTATTTTTGGTAAGTGTTTTACAAAGTCTAATACAATTTGAGGTGCGTTAAAGGAATGTACTGGATAAGCTATTCCTACTGAATCATATGATGTTAAATGAATATTAGACATCTTGATATTTTCAATTCTTCTGCAATCAACATAAGTCTGTTGATTTTCAAATTCTTGTTTTATTCTATTTACAATATATCTTGTCATACCAGTTCCAGAGAAGTAAAATACACATATTTTATTCAAAACAATACCTCCTATAAATAAGATAATAACTTGTTAGAGTCATTATAACATAGAGCTAGTAAACTTAAGTTGAGAAATATCTAAGAAATCCAAAAAACCATGAGAAAGGGTGTAGTCCATGTATCCTTGACAATCTAAACAAGAAGAAAATGCCAGCATGTTTTTTTGTATAGTTAATGAAGATATGCATGATGTAACTGACTATTCGATTGAAGGATTTGTGAGCTACTTACATAAACATCAAACAAATAGTGATATACAGTGATATTTTTTAAGTATTAAGTTAAATGTAAATAAAAAATCAGATAAAATTTTATTTTATCTGATTTTTTATTTACATTTATTTTATTAGATTATGTTAATATTTTTTGACTAAATAAAAGGATATTCAATCAAAATTTTATACCTATAATAATATTGGGGGAATATTATGAGGAATACATTTACTATTATGTTCAATTATTAAGGTCTTATACAATTTATTTAAAAAATAAAAATATTTTACATTTCTTCCTCATCAAACTCCTCAATATTAGTTTGTGGCATACCTTGTATAGACATATTACTAGAACCATAAGGAGTCGGATACATGTTAGAAGGCATATTACTAGGCATAACTACAGGCATACCATTCATTGTATTATGACATATAACACCTGGTATCATCATAAGTACATTAGGAGGCATATTTTGATTACATGATAAGTTAGGAATACCCATGTTATTCATATTATACCCCATATTATTCATGTTGCCAGACATGTTGTTAGGCATACCCATATTATTCATGTTACCAGACATATTGTTAGGCATACCCATATTGTTATTCATGTTACCAGACATGTTATTAGGCATACCCATATTATTATTCATATTACCAGACATATTATTAGGCATACCCATATTATTATTCATATTACTAGACATGTTATTAGGCATACCCATATTGTTATTCATGTTACCAGACATGTTGTTAGGCATACCCATATTGTTATTCATGTTACCAGACATATTAGTAGGTACACCCATATTATTAGATGTATTATAGTTCATGTTGTTAGGCATATTGTTTGGATTAGATGTGTTGTAGTTCATATTTCCAGATGTATTATTTGTGTTAGGCAAGTTGTTTGGAGAATTACTACTTTTAGGATAATTATTTACGCTATTAGGATAAATGTTACTTATGTTCTGATTATTAGGTATTTTTGTATAACCACTAGGGATTTGTGGGTCATTTCTCAACTCATCTTGGGGAATTTCTTCGTTAGTAATATAATCTGCATAATTAGCAGGGTCTAAGTAAGGCATGTAACTAGTATCTAAGTTCTTTTTTTTCTTATTACTCATATTAAACTTGCACCTCCTAGAAAAACTATAAAAAAGTTTACAAAAACTTATTCTAATAATATATATATTAAAAAAGTCCATAATATGTGCATTCTAATTATTATTAAATAAATAAAAAAATATTGTTGCGAAATCAGATATAATAGCATATAATGAACATATGAACAGTTATTCATATATTAAAATAACGGAGGATTATACAATGAGAGAAGAGATAAATGATTGTAGTTGTAATATAATACATGAGGAAATAGTAACAGAAGCTAAGTCAACTATGCCAGATGAAGAAATGTTATATGATTTAGCAGAATTATTTAAAGTATTTGGAGATACTACTAGAGTAAAGATATTATATGCATTATTTGCAAATGAAATGTGTGTATGTGATATAGCAAGTTTATTAAATATGACTCACTCTGCAATATCTCACCAACTTAGAGTATTAAAACAGGCTAGGTTAGTAAAATTTAGAAGAGATGGAAAGACAGTATATTACTCATTAGATGATAGCCATATAAGTCAAATATTTGACTGTGGATTAAATCATATTAGAGAGACTTATAAATGATAAATGAGAGGAGTGAATATATTATGGAAGCAAATAATATAATTAAAAAGGAATTTATATTAGGAGGATTGAATTGTGCACATTGTGCAGAAGAGATTAACAACAAAGTTTCTAAGCTACAAGAGGTTAAGTCTTCTAATCTAAATTTTATAAATAAAAAACTTACAGTAAATATAGAAAATAGTTTTGATGAAGAAAATACTATAGAAAAGATAATAGAGATAATAGATTCAACAGAACCAGGACTTAATATACAAATAAGCTCTAAAGACAATACAATAGCCAACAAAACATCAACTAAAAAGGAGCTTATATTAGGAGGATTAAATTGTGCACATTGTGCAGAAGAGATTAACAACAAAGTTTCTAAACTAAAAGAGGTTGAATCTTCTAATTTGAATTTTGTAAATAAAAAACTTACAGTAAACATAATAAGTACTTTTGAAGAAGATTCTGTTATAAATAAAATAAAAGAAATAATAGACTCAACAGAACCAGGACTTGATATACAAGTAGAGTCTTCTGATAAAACAAAATCTAGAACGATTGAAAAGTCAGAAACTGTGAGCGATACAAATAAAAAAGAATTAATTCCACTTATAATAGGAGCTCTTGTATATATTTTTGGTATATATCAAACAGCAACAGGATTTGAAAGTCAATTTAGCAATATAGTATTTATAGTTGCTTATGTGATAGTAGGTGGAGATGTACTTTTAAGAGCAATAAGAAATATATCAAAAGGAAGAGTATTTGATGAAAACTTCTTAATGGCTCTAGCAACAGTAGGGGCATTATTAATAGGAGAACTATCAGAAGCAGTAGGAGTTATGCTTTTCTATAAGGTAGGAGAGTATTTACAAGGTGTTGCGGTTGGAAAGTCTAGAAAGTCTATAACTTCACTTATGCAAATAAGACCAGATTATGCAAACCTAAAAGTTAACTCTGAAGTTAAAGTAGTATCTCCAGAAGAAGTAAATATAGGTGATATAATAGTAGTAAAACCTGGTGAAAAAGTGCCATTGGATGGTGTAGTAGTAGATGGAGTATCTATGTTAGACACTTCTGCACTTACAGGTGAGTCTGTATTAAGGGAAGTTGAAAAAGGAGACGAAATTTTATCAGGTGTTATAAATAAGAATGCTTTACTTACTATTGAAGTTACAAAGAGCTTTGGAGAGTCAACAGTTTCAAAAATACTTGACCTTGTTGAAAATTCTAGCATTAAAAAATCAAAAACAGAAAATTTTATATCTAAATTTTCAAGATACTATACTCCAGTAGTAGTTATAGCTGCTTTATTGATAGCATTTGTACCACCACTTGTTATTTCAGGTGAAGTATTTAGTGATTGGCTATACAGAGGGTTGATATTCTTAGTTGTTTCTTGTCCTTGTGCATTAGTTTTATCAATACCACTTAGTTTCTTTAGTGGGATTGGATTTGCATCTAAAAATGGAATACTTATAAAGGGAAGTAATTACTTAGAGGCTTTAAGAAGTGTAGATACAGTAGTGTTTGACAAAACAGGAACCCTTACTAAAGGTGTGTTTAATGTAACTAAGTTAAATCCTGTGGGAATATCAGAAGAAGAATTATTGCAATATGCAGCTCTTGCAGAAGTAAATTCAAATCATCCAATAGCAAAATCTATATTAAGCTACTATAGTAAGAAAATTGATTTAAATACAATAGATAGTTATGAGGAAATAGCAGCCTATGGAATTAGAGTAAAATACAATGGTGAACTTATATTGGCAGGTAACGAGAAGCTTATGAAAAAGGAAAATATATTCTATTCACCAGCTAAAGAAGTTGGAACAGTAGTGTATATTGCTGTTGATAAAATGTATAGAGGTTATATAGTTATATCTGATGAGATAAAAGAAGATAGTAAAAATGCCATAAGAAGTTTAAAATCAATAGGAGTAAAAGAAGTTGTAATGTTAACTGGAGATAATGAAAAAGTAGCAAAAAATATCGCTCAAGAGTTAGGATTAGATACAGTTTACTCTAATTTACTTCCTAATGAAAAGGTAGATAGACTAGAAGAGTTGTATGAAGGTAGAACAGAAAAAGAAAAAATAGCTTTTGTAGGTGATGGAATAAATGATGCACCAGTTTTAGCTAGAGCAGATGTTGGTATAGCAATGGGAGGTCTAGGTTCAGATGCAGCTATTGAAGCAGCAGATGTAGTACTTATGACAGATGAACCAAGTAAAATATCTAAAGCCATTGAAATAGCAAATAAGACTAATAAGATAGTATGGCAAAATATAATATTTGCTCTAGGTGTAAAAGTTATAGTTATGGCACTAGGAGCTGGAGGAGTAGCTACTATGTGGGAGGCTATATTTGCTGATGTAGGGGTAGCACTTATTGCAGTACTAAATGCTATGAGAGCTATGAGATAATATGTAAGTTAAAAATAAATAGATTTTATTAAAAGATTGATTATAAAAGAAGAAGTATTGATAAGTTTATTCTAACTGTATTAATACTTCTTCTTTTATGATTGTATTTATTTACATCTATTTCTATATTCTTATTTATTGTCTGTATTTTCTACTGTATTTTTTCAATTTATATAGGGATAATTCTATTATAACTGTTGAATTTGTATATAGAAATATTTAAAATATTAATAATTAAGATAAACAATTGTGATTTTTTATAAAAAAATATAAATATATTAAAATTGATTGAAGCTATGGTATTACTACATTATAATGGAATATGTGATAATGAAAATTAAAAAAATTAAAAAAATAATTTGAAAAGTATTGACGAATTATTTTTAAGGTGATATAGTATTACTTGTCCTTAAGAAAAGGGCAAACATGGAAAATGAAAAATGAACTTTGAAAATTAAACAGTAGGTTAATTTATAAAACAAGAAACAAACCATAAAGCCAGATATTTTGATAA